>NZ_JAILWL010000178.1 GCF_025698965.1 Roseibium sp. | reverse complement strand
ATGCCCAGCAGGCCAACCGTGTCTCGGTCCGCCATACCCGCACGCACAACCATGCCGAATGTCGTGAACTGCAAGAAAGCAAAGACAGCACCTATCACCACACCGGCAAAACCGAGATACACCATGCGCCAGTAAGGGTAGACGATCACGCCGGGATCAAAACCGAGAACAGCACCAATATCGGCGGCGCCGCGTACCGCGACAGGTGCGGTTTGCGGGATGGGGTTCGCGCCGAAAATTGATTTGATGATTTCCTGCAAAACAATCGCAAGGCCGAAGGTCACCAGGATCTGATCGGCATGCGGCCGGTTGTAGAAGTGCTTGATCAGGCCGCGTTCCATGATGAAGCCGATCAGCAGCATCACAGGGATGGCAAGCAAAATGGACACGGGAACGGAATAATTGAGGATCCAGGCACCAAAATCGCCAAGATATGCCTCGACATAAGGGGTCCGTACTTCAAGCGGCGTACCCCAGGCAGTTGTTTTTTCCGGATCTACCGTTACCACCTCAAGGCTGAGCAGTTCATTGAACGTCACAGCGCAAAAAGCGCCGAGCATGAACAAGGCCCCGTGGGCAAAGTTGACGACCCCGAGGGTCCCGAAAATCAGGGTCAGCCCGAGAGCAATCAACGCGTAGGCGCCGCCCTTATCCAACCCGTTGAGCAGTTGTAGAAAAATCACATCCATGGTTTTGCCGCTAGTTGCTAAGCCTTTGCCCCCTAAAAACAACAGCCGCCGGTGGACACACCTCCGGCGGCTGCTTTTTCAAGATGTTAGGCGCCGTTGTTGCACGCACCGAGTTCGCCACCGAGCATGTCTGCCGGGTACTCGACCTGCGACCGCGGAGTGACTTCCACGACTTCCAGAACGTCGAATTGAGAGCTCGGGTTTTCCTTACCCTTCACGACCAGAACATCCTTGAAGCACTGATGGTCCTCAGCGCGATACAGGGTCGGCCCGTTGCCCATGCCGTCGAACTCGAAACCTTCGAGAGCAGCTGCGAGTGCGCACGGCTCGAACGTTCCGGCCCGCTGTGCGGCGTCGGCATAGAGAAGCGCCTGGACATAGCAGGTGTGGGCTGCCTGGCTGGGCGGGAAGCCATATTCCTGGCCGAAGGATTTCACGAAAGCCTTTGAGCCTTCGTCCTGCAGCGACCAGTGCCAGTTCGTGGAACCGAAGATACCCTTGACGTTTTCGCCGGCACCTTGTGCCATCAGCCGGGAATAAAGCGGAACAACGATGGCAAAATCCTTGCCGTTGACCTGCTTGTCCCGAAGACCGAACTGAACGGCCTGCGTCAGGGAGTTCACCATGTCCTTACCGTAGTGGTTCAGGACCAGAACATCGGCACCGGAGTTCAGAACCGGAGTGATGTACTGGGAGAAGTCACCGGCACCGAGCGGGGTCCGCACCGCAGCCGCGGTGTTCCAGCCCATGCCTTCGGTGTATTTCTTGATGGACCCTTCCTGTGACCAGCCCCAGGTGTAATCTGCTGTCAGGTGATACGCGGTACGGTCGGTACCGAAGGCGTTTTTCAACACAGGAGCCAAGGCCGCACCGGACATTTCCGTATTGAAGAAGTGCCGGAAACCGTTTTTACGTTTGTCCTTACCCGTGGTGTCGTTAGAGTGCGTCAGACCGGCCATAAAGATAACACCAGCTTCCTGACACAAAGACTGAACCGCGATAGCAACACCAGAAGACGATCCGCCGGTAATCATGACAGCGCCGTCTTTTTCGATCATGCGCTTGGCAGATGCACGGGCCGCGTCAGATTTGGTCTGAGTATCACCCGTTACGTAAGCAACCTTCTTACCGTTGACGCCGTTGCCCTCAAGGGCCTTGGAGCTGAAGGTGTTCAGCATGCCGCCGTCGCCTTCGCCGTTAAGGTGTTTCACCGCAAGCTGATAGGCGCGCAGTTCGTCTGCACCCTCATCGGCATATGCGCCAGTTTGAGGAACGTTGAAGCCCAAAGTGACTTCAGCCCCAGTCGGCTCGTTCAGATAGCCCGCGGACCATGCTCTGCTGGTGAAAATGGTCGGTGTAGCCAAAGCGGCACCACCGACTGCACCTGCGCGCAAAATAGAACGGCGATTGAGGGGTTTACGAATTAAGCTCATTCTTTCCTCCCAGAAAGGCATGACGGTCCACCTCGGACGCGCCTGCAGTAGCTGTACAGCCGCAAACAATCCTGGCCTGTTCCCCGACCGGAATTCCGGTTCCTCTACGCCAAAACTGCATGCTGAACGAACTGTAGAAAGAACGATTACTGATCAGCAATACGACTATCGGCGCGTCTCGCTCGACGACTTATTATACTTTTGAAGTATTCATGACGAACTTCCTGAACATCAAACGATTCCATTTCGCATTGCAGCATCAATAATTCGGAACACTTCCAACGATTTATTTGTTTTCATTTCGGCAGTGCAAAGTTCCGTGCACGTCACAACCAAAAACAACCTGATAATCAGCAACTTAGACCAAAGTCTCAGACGCGAACCACGGTCTGTGCCTTTTTGTGCGATTTGACCCGTCCAGCCAGTGGCAGATAAAGTGACCAATCCCTACCCCACCCAGCGTTTTCAATCTTTTCAGGTTCTGATTCATGACCATATTGGCGTCGCTCGACGAACTTCACGCTCATTACGGCACAACAGGGGAAGCTTCCTTGATCAAGGAAATCAGCTACCTCAGCCCTGCCTACAGGAAAATCGTTGAAACCTCGGCTTTTTGCGCGCTCGCAACCTGTGGTCCGGAGGGATTGGACTGCTCTCCGCGAGGTGACGAAGGAGCCGTTGTCCGGATTAAAGACGACAAAACGTTGCTCATGCCTGACCGGCGGGGAAACAATAGAATCGATTCCCTGCGCAACATTATCCAGGACCCGAGAGTTTCACTCATGTTTATGGTTCCCGGCTGGAACAATGTGCTCAGGATCAACGGCAAGGCGGTAATTTCCGTCGATGCGGATCTTCTCGCTTCATTTGAAAAGGAAGGCAAACTTCCGCGGTCCGTAATCATGGTGACGATTGAAGCTGTTTATTTTCAGTGCGCCCGGGCTCTCATGCGCGCCGGTCTTTGGAAAACTGAAAACCAGATTTCCAAAGGCGACTTGCCGACCCCCGGATTGATCATGAATGAAATCAAGGAAAGCTTTGATGGTGAGGCTTACGATCAGGCGTGGCCGGAACGCGCAGCCAAGAGCATGTGGTAGACAGGGCCTTGCAGGGACGGACCGCGACACCAGGGGAACTGTACATACTGTCAGGCTGCTCAGGGGGTGGGAAATCTTCGCTTCTTGAGAAGATGAGTGCGCGCGGGTACCGCATTGTGCCGGAAGCCGGCCGCAGGGTGGTTGCCGAAGCTCAGTCGGTTAATTCAGACGCCCTGCCCTGGGTGTCGCCACTTTCCTTTGTCCGGGCCTGCGTCAGCCTGCACCTGAAAGACCTTGACTCACTGGAAGCCGGTGAAGGTCCGGTTTTGCTCGACCGCAGTCTGATCGACGTCATTTCCTACCTCAAGTTCAAACACTTGCCTGTTCCGGCGGATCTTGAAGACCTCCTGACGACACCGAGATATGAACCTTGTGTCTTCATGACGCCTCCATGGCCTGAAATCTTCAAGAACGATCGAGAACGCAAGGCTGCATATCCAGAAGCGGTCAAAGAACATGACCATCTTTGCCGGACTTTCGCCAAACTTGGCTTTACGCTGCTGGAGGTGCCCAAACGGTCAATTGAAGAACGGGCAGACTTCATTAAACGTCATTTATCGTGCATGGACACGGGAAGGAAAACACTTGGCACCGAATGAAACAGCCTCCATATCAGACAAACACTTTCAAGCTTCCAATTGAGGACCCCCATGACTTCCAATCCGCTTCTCGCCGACTGGGCCACACCGTTTGAATTGCCTCCCTTTGAAGACATCGACCCATCCCACTTTGAGGAAGCGTTCGATGCGGCGATGATTGAGGCGCGTCGCGAGAGCGATGCGATCGCGGAACAGGAAGATGCTCCAACATTCGAAAACACGATTACCGCCCTTGAGCAGTCAGGCAAGGGACTGACCAAGGTCGCGAGCACCTTTTTCAATCTGACGAGCGCTGACACCAACGATGCCTTGCAGAAAATCGAGCGTAGTATCGCACCGAAACTTGCCAAACATTCTTCAGACTTGCTGCTGAACGCAAAACTCTACAGCCGTATCGCCACGCTTTGGGAGAACCGGGATTCCCTTGAGCTTGACGAGGAAGAAGCAAGAGTACTTGAGCGTTACCACAAGATGTTTCAGCGGGCCGGGGCTGGCCTCGATGAGGCCGAGAAGTCTCGGATGGCTGAAATATCGCAGAGATTGGCGACCCTCGGCACCAGTTTTTCGCAGAACGTCCTGAAAGACGAAGCGGATTTTCAATTGGTTCTGGAAAGCGAAGAAGACCGGGCCGGACTACCGGATTTTCTGCTGACGGCCGCCGCCGCCGCCGCAAAGGAGCGCGGCCTTGAAGACAAGCACGTCATCACTCTTTCCCGCTCGTCAATCGAACCCTTTCTGCAGTTTTCGACAAACCGCAAACTGCGGGAAGAAGCTTATGCTGGCTGGACAGCGCGTGGGGAACGCGGCGGTGAGACGGACAACCGGGAAATCATTACAGAAACCCTTGCTCTTCGCGCTGAAAAGGCCAAATTGCTCGGCTTCGAGAATTTTGCTGAATTCAAGCTTGATGACACCATGGCGAAAACTCCAGACAATGTCCGCGAACTCCTGACAAAAGTCTGGCAGCCGGCAGTCACTCAGGCGCGGGACGAGGAAACAAAGCTGGCTCAGATGGCCCAGGGCGGTGGTGAAAACCATCCGATCGAAGCCTGGGACTGGCATTTCTATTCAGAAAAGGTTCGCAAGGCTGAACACGATCTGAACGAAGCCGAATTGAAGCCTTATCTTCAACTCGACAACATGATCGAGGCTGCATTCGACACTGCTTCACGCTTGTTTGGTCTTTCGTTCAAAGAACTTAACAATGTGCCGGTTTATCATCCGGACGTGCGTGTCTTTGAAGTTCTCGACAAAAACGGGCGGCATGTGGGCCTGTTCCTGGGAGACTATTTCGCGCGACCATCCAAGCGATCTGGAGCGTGGATGAGTGCTTTCCGTTCGCAGCACAAGCTTGACGGCGACATCACACCAATCATCGTCAATGTGATGAATTTCTCCAAAGGTGCGCCTGGCGAGGCAGCATTGCTCACATTCGATGACGCCCGGACCCTTTTCCACGAATTTGGTCATGGCCTCCATGGTCTCCTGTCCGATGTCACGTTCCCCATGATTTCCGGAACCGGGGTTGCGCGAGATTTCGTCGAACTTCCGTCTCAACTCTACGAGCATTGGCTGTCTGAGCCTGAAGTCCTCTCCAAATTTGCCGTGCACTACAAAACCGGTGAAACAATGCCGAATGAGCTTCTGGAAAAGCTTCTTGCAGCAGCCAATTTCAATCAGGGTTTCGCGACGGTTGAGTACACCGCGTCGGCACTCGTCGATCTTGAGCTCCATCTTCTCAACGACCCCAAGGGACTTGACCTGGAGGAATTCGAGAACCGTGAACTTGGAAAAATCGGCATGCCGGATGCGATAAAAATGCGTCACAGGATTCCGCATTTTCAGCACATATTTTCAGGTGACGGGTACTCGTCCGGTTACTACAGCTACATGTGGTCGGAAGTCATGGACGCCGACGCTTTCGGGGCATTCAAGGAAGCTGGAGACGTCTTTCATTCCGAAACAGCAGAAAAACTGCACACGCATATCTATTCGGCCGGAGGCCGGCCAGATCCGGAAGAAACATATATTGCTTTCAGAGGACGCGCGCCGAAGATCGACGCCCTGCTCAAAAAGCGTGGTTTTGCCGCCTGAGAAACGGTGCCGGCCTCGCCGGCCGGCGCCGTTCCGGATTTGAGGACATCATGATCAAACCCATGTCATCGCCTTTAGAACCAACCACAAAACTGTTGCGTTTCTGCCTTGTCTTGAGTGGGTTCACAGGTGCCTTGGGTGTAGTGAGCCTTGCGCTTTCGGCCCATGCCTCTGCTTCCGGATTGCTGACAACCGCTGCGCAAATGCTGTTGTTTCACGCACCTTTGTTCCTAGGGATCGGCCTCTTGTCTCAGATACGCAAGGTCCCTCTATTGCCTTTCGTTGCAATTTGCCTGACTTGCGGTCTGCTTCTCTTTTGCGGAGATCTTTTTTCAAGGGTCGTGTCGGGTCAAAAGCTGTTTCCGATGTCCGCGCCTCTTGGCGGCATACTTGTGATCATTAGCTGGGCGGGTCTCGCTCTGAACGCTTTACGTGTTATGCCGAAGTAACTAAAAACTTCTCCCGAGGGTATATCGGATACGCCCGCCGTTAATTTGGATTTTTCTTGTGACTCTATCTTCGCAACACTCTCGAGATGCCAAATCCACCGAAATCGGGGAGGCATCCTCCGGCGGAGACTTTATCCCTCCCTACCCCTTTCGTTACGAAAAAATGCCTCCGGTCTGGACCCTGGTCGGCATGGCAAAACGGAACTTTCTTTCGGTCTGGGGACTTGAGGATTTTCAAGGTCGGTTAAGAAGCAAAAGAGTTTTCATGCGCGAGCTGGTGGTATGTAACCGACCGGATGTTGTGCGGGAGGCTTTTCAGACCAACCATGAAGCTCTTCAGCGCAAAAGCCCGCAAATGCGCCATGCGTTGGAACCACTGCTCGGAGATGGCCTGTTCATTAGCGATACCGAGACCTGGGCGAAGCGCCGCAAGGTCGTTGCACCGATCATCCACGGCTCCCGTGTCAGGGGCTTTGCACCGATCATGACCGACACGATTGAAGAAAAACGTAACGAATGGTCCACACTGGGTGAAGGGGCGGAAATCGACGCCCTGGCCGAAATGGCACATCTGACGGCAGAGATCATCTGCAGAACAATATTCGGACGCGAACTCGGCAAGGACTACGCCTCCGAAGTGGTTCAAGGCTTCTCCGATTATCAGCGTCACATAGATCAGATAGACCTGTTTTCTCTACTAGGTCTGCCAGAATGGTTGCCCCGGTTTCGCGGTCGAGCAATCAAAAAACCGGTCGAACGCATTCTGACCGTGCTCGACGAAATCATCGACAGCTATCAGGCCCAAAAACAAAAGGGTGAAGCGTCGGTTATAGGCGGATTGCTGGAAGCTCGCGACGATGACGGCGAACCACTTAGCCGGGAAGCCATCCGAAGCGAGGCTGCGGTTATTTTCATGGCCGGTCACGAGACGACAGCCAACACGCTGGCGTGGGCGTGGTTCCTTCTTTCTCAATGCGAACGATCCCGAAAAAAGCTCCAAGTTGAACTCGATACAGTATTGGCCGGCAAGACCCCAGGTTTTCAGGACGTCGCCAATCTGCCCTACGCAAAGGCAGTCATTGAAGAAACACTTCGGCTGTATCCGCCGGTCCCTATTCTGGCGCGAGAAGCCATGAAAAAAACGACAATCGGCGGCAAGTCTATCTCCAAAGGTTCGCTGGTTATGGTTGTTCCGTGGCTCATGCACCGCAATCCCGTGCTGTGGTCGAAACCAGACACTTTCGAACCGGAGCGGTTCCTGGATCCCAAAGCGAAGAAACCAAACAAATACGGATATGTCCCGTTCAGTATTGGACCCCGCATTTGCGCCGGATTACAATTTGGCATGACCGAATCCATTTTGAGCCTGGCGATCCTTGCTCAAAAGTTCGATCTGAAACTCAAGGACGGCGCCGACATTCAGCCGGTTGCTCGACTAACCCTTCGTCCTGGTGACAACTTGCCGATGACATTGCACCCCAGAGCTAGATGAACAAACCACTTCGACTGGAAGATATTCCGTTCCAAGAAACCTTGGCGGAGGAGCCGTCCGCACCACCTCTTGGTGATATAATCGCACGCGACCCAAAGTCGCGAGAAACAGCCCGTCTCCATTGGTTCCGGCATACGAAGGACGGCGTACTCAATTCGATTTTTCACACCGGTCTCAAATATTGCCCAAGCTGGTTCGTTTCCGAATTTGGCCGTGGCCTGGCTCCTCTTGCGCGCTGGTCTTACCGTCGCAAGGTGTTCCCCAATCGCATCAAACGAAATTTCTCGGCTCTGACTCAAGGGCGCTGGAGCGATCCAGAGCAAGAAAGTCACGCGCTGGATCGTTGGTGGCAGAACATCGGTCGAACCATTTCGGAGTTCTCTGTTGTAAATGGCTTGTGGCGCAAAGCTCGGATTTCAGTCGAAGGAACTGAAAATCTGAAAATTGCGTTGGAAACCGGCAGACCCCTGATTTTCACATCCATGCATATTGGAACCTGGGAGGCCTTGTTCGTAGCAATACACAAAGGGCTGGCAGGTCCAAGCATCGGACCATTTCAACCGGAACCGAACCGCTTCAAAAATCGGCTCATTCACACCATCAGAAGAAAGCGCGGGCAGTATTTGTTCCCTCCGGGGCAACGATCTGCCTTTCGGCTGCACCGACTGATGAAGACAGGTCAATATTCCATGACCATCTTCATAGACGAAGTTCGCGACAAGCAGGTTCACATGCCGATGTTCGGCCGGAAGGCTCCCGACAAAGGCAATGCCGTTGTTGCCGTAAAGGTTGCCAATGCCTGCGACGGGATCATTGTCCCGACTTACCTGACCCGCGTCGGTCCGGCGCGTTTCAGGATGACTGTCCTGCCTTCCTTACTAGGTCAGGAAGCACATTCAGGTTACGAAGTCGGTGAAACCGTAAACAAGCTGAACGACATTTTCGAACCGATCGTGCTCAAGCATATCGAGGAATGGTACATGCTTGGAGAACTACGCCTGTCGGGGAAATTTGAGCTAGGGCGTTATGCCAAGTTGCTTGCTCAAAAAAACGCCGAGTTGCGATAACGCCTCAGGCTTTCAGGCGTTCTGCATGCCACTTGACGTGATCGCGTCCGAAAGTCGAGACAAAATAGTAGGAATGGTCATAGCCACTCTGCAAGCGATAACTGTGAGCGGTTTTTGTTTCGACAAGGGCTTTCACCAGAGCTTCAGGCTTCAGCAGATCATAGAACTGGTCATCCGCGCCCTGGTCGATGAGAACGTCGCCAGCCCATCCCTTTTCCTTCAGCAGCACGGCAGCGTCATGTGCATCCCAGGCACCTGCATCCGGGCCGAGATAAGCTTCAAGCTGCTTTGTGCCCCAGTCCGACTGTGTCGGATTGGCGATCGGTGCAAAAGCTGACAGGGATTGGTAGTGCCCCGGATATTTCATCGCCAACGTCAGAGCACCGTGCCCCCCCATCGAATGGCCGGTAATGCCGTGATGGACGGAGATTGCGAATTTTTCTGTCACGAGATCCCGCAATTCACTCGCGATATAGGCTTCCATCTGGAAATGAGAACTCCAGGGTGCCTGGGTCGCATTCACATAAAAACCGGCCCCCTGCCCCAGATCATAGGCCTCGTCATTGGCGACCTCATCACCACGCGGGCTCGTATCGGGGAAGACAATGGCAATGCCGAACTCTGCCGCATGAGCCTGCAGGCCAGCTTTCGTCATGGCGTTCTCGTGAGTACAGGTCAGCCCTGAAAGATACCAGAGACAAGGCACCGGACCTGCGACAGCCTGCGGCGGCAGATAGACCGCGAATGTCATCTCGCAGTCACAGACGTCGGACATGTGGCTGTAAACGCCCTGGATGCCCCCAAAGGCCTTGTTTTCAGAAATGGTTTTCATGAAAGTGCTACTCACTTAACGCTATGCGATCCCATCGAAGGCCTGTTCGCGCTGTTCCGCATTGCTAAAGAACACCGCCTGCTGACAATCAATGAATTGAACATGTCTGAGGCCGCAGAATTCAAATCTGCTGCGACCTGAATTGAAAAAAGGCCGAGCTTCCCCGGCCTTTCTTGTCAGTACACAACAACCGAGCGGATCGATTCACCGGCATGCATAAGATCGAAGCCCTTGTTGATGTCTTCCAGTGGCATGGTGTGGGTGATCATCGGATCGATCTCGATCTTGCCGTCCATGTACCAGTCGACGATTTTTGGAACATCGGTTCGTCCACGCGCGCCGCCGAAGGCGGTGCCTCGCCAGGAGCGGCCGGTCACGAGCTGAAACGGTCGCGTCGAGATTTCGGCACCTGCCGGCGCAACACCAATAATGATGCTCTCACCCCAGCCTTTGTGAGCCGATTCCAATGCCGTCCGCATCACCTGAACATTTCCGGTAGCGTCGAACGTGTAGTCAGCGCCACCCTTGGTCAGATCGACCAGGTAAGGCACCAGATCTCCATCGACCTCGCTCGGATTGACAAAGTCGGTCATGCCGAAACGGGTCGCCATCTCGACCTTTGCAGGATTGAGGTCGACACCAACGATCTGGTCGGCTCCGGCAAGTCGCAATCCCTGAATAACGTTTAGGCCAATGCCGCCAAGCCCGAATACGATGGCCCGGGAGCCTTCTTCCACTTTCGCCGTGTTGATGACAGCGCCAATTCCGGTGGTGACACCGCAACCAATGTAGCAAACCTTGTCGAACGGCGCGTCCGGGCGGATTTTGGCCAGAGCAATTTCGGGAACAACCGTGTAGTTGGCAAAGGTTGACGTGCCCATGTAATGCAGAATCGGATCACCATCGAGCGTTGTGAAACGTGAAGACCCATCCGGCATCAGACCCTGGCCCTGCGTTGATCGAATCGCCTGACAGAGGTTTGTTTTCGGGTTGAGGCAATACTCACAGTTCCGGCACTCTGGCGTATAGAGCGGGATCACATGGTCGCCCGGTTTCAGAGTTGTCACACCAGGACCGACTTCAACAACAACACCAGCGCCTTCGTGGCCAAGGATTGCCGGAAACAGGCCTTCGGGGTCAGCTCCGGACAGCGTGAATTCGTCCGTATGACAAATGCCGGTGGCTTTGACTTCCACCAATACTTCGAAAGCCCGTGGACCTTCCAGGTTCACGGTGGTGACTTCGAGCGGTTTTCCGGCCCCGACGGCCACTGCGGCACGAACTTCCATGGATGGATCTCCCAATTCTAGTGTTTGAGGCAGAGTTACCGTCCCTTGTATCAAATGCAAGAACCGAAACGGCATTCGATGTCGGGATTACGCAATTGAAAGCAGAAACGGCGAATTTCCCGCCTGCGCCCAGCATCAAGAAAACCAAATATTTCGGGGAATTAGGACCAGAGGAAGTGAACGCTGCAACGGCTTTCGACACCTATGTCGTATTCTGACAAGCAAGCGACCGAAACCTGATACGCAAGCTGGTTCGCAATCGGGAATATGCCGCTCATGGAGGGGTTCCGATCATTTCGGTATGGTCGCACCCTGATTAATTTAACAAGGCAGGCATTCTCCCCATTCTCACGGGAAGGAAGTCGCCTGAAACGTGCGGAGCCGCTGTTTTATGAAGCGTTATTCCTTCCTGGAACTGGCGAAAAACGCCTTTTCCGCGCACCAGAACTGGGGGCGCCAATGGCGCGCGCCCGAGCCGAAGGCCGAGTATGACGTTGTCATCGTCGGCGCTGGTGGTCACGGCCTTGCAACGGCCTATTATCTTGCCAGAGAACA
>NZ_JAILWL010000177.1 GCF_025698965.1 Roseibium sp. | reverse complement strand
TGGCTGACCGGCATGTACACCATGACGACCGCCGGAGACGTGAACACACAGGTCGGTATGGCAAGCCATATCTATCTGGTGACAAAGTCTATGGAAGATGAATATTTCTTCTCGGCAGACAGTGAACTCCTCGTTGTGCCTCAGGAAGGTCGATTGCGGTTTTGCACAGAGCTCGGCGTCATTGAGCTGGAACCGAAGGAAATCGCCATCCTGCCGCGAGGACTGGTCTACCGGGTTGAGGTTATCGACGGCCCGGCTCGAGGGTTTGTCTGCGAAAACTATGGTCAGAAATTCGAATTGCCGGGCAGGGGACCGATCGGTGCGAACTGCATGGCCAATCGCCGCGACTTCAAGACGCCGGTTGCCCACTATGAAGATCGTGAAGTGCCGTCAAGGGTCACGGTCAAATGGTGCGGGCAGTTCCACGAGACGAAGATTGGTCATTCCCCGTTGGATGTTGTCGCCTGGCACGGCAATTACGCGCCCTGCAAGTACGATTTGCGCAACTATTGTCCCATCGGCGCAATTCTGTTCGATCATCCGGATCCGTCGATCTTCACGGTTCTGACGGCACCGTCAGGTGTGCCGGGAACGGCCAATATCGACTTTGTCCTGTTCCGCGAGCGCTGGATGGTTGCCGAAGATACATTCCGGCCACCCTGGTACCACAAGAACATCATGTCGGAACTGATGGGCAATATTTACGGCCAATACGATGCCAAGCCTCATGGTTTTGTTCCGGGTGGCATGAGCCTGCACAACATGATGCTGCCGCATGGGCCGGACAACACTGCATTCGAAGGCGCGTCCAACGCCAAGCTTAAAGCCGAGAAACTCGACAACACAATGTCCTTCATGTTCGAGACCCGGTTCCCACAACATTTGACGGAGTTCGCGGCCCGTGAAGCTCCTTTGCAGGATGACTACATTGACTGCTGGGAGTCTCTTGAGAAAAGGTTTGACGGAACGCCGGAAGGAACGTGGGACAAATAATGAGCGAAGCGCATTCTCCTGATTGCAGGGATCGTCTGGTCATTCTCGGGTCCAAGGGTGGGCCGGCGATCCGGCCAGGAGGGCCGTCTCCAACCAGCTCGCTGCTTGAAATCGGAGGACGGCTCTGCGTGGTAGATTGCGGTCTAGGCGTTACGCGAGGCCTGGTTGAAGCCGGTATCGTGCTGAAAGATCTCGATCTGATATTCATCACGCACCTGCATTCCGACCATGTCCTGGAGCTGGGGCCGTTGGTCCACACAGCCTGGTGCACAGGACTTTCGCATCAGGTGAAGATCTACGGACCTGCGGATCTGATAGAATATTGGGAAGGTTTCCTCAACTCCATGCGCTACGACATTGAAACGCGCATTGACGATGAGGGCCGTCCTGACTTGCGCGATCTCGTGCAGATCCATCTCCTGCAGGAAGGGTCTGTTCCGCTCGAGGACGAGACCCTCGCAATTGAGGCCTTGCAGGTTGATCATCCTCCTGTTGTCGATTGCTACGCACTGAAATTCGAAGCGGGCGGCTGGTCGGTCGTCTTCTCTGCGGACACGGCCTATTTTCCACCTCTGGCCGATTTTGCAGAAGGTGCCGACATTCTCGTCCATGAAGCAATGCTGGAGCGTGGTGTCGACAGGATTGTCGAGATAACCGGCAATGGCGAACGTTTGCGAGAACATCTTCTGGCGAGCCATACAATGGCGCCGGATGCGGCAAAAACTGCAGAAGCAGCCGGTGTAAAAACGCTGGTGCTCAATCACCTAATCCCGGCGGACTTGCCCGGGTTCGAAATATCGGAGTGGCAGGACGCCACCAAAGCCTTTTCAGGCGAAACCATTATCAGCCACGACGGTTTGGCGATCACAAGGAGTTAAGACCCGATGAAACTGGCAACGCTCAAGGACGGTAGCCGCGACGGCAAGCTGGTGGTGGTCAATGACCGGCTGACCTATTGCACGGAAGCAAGCCACATTGCTCCAACGCTTCAGGCGGCGCTCGACGACTGGGACAATGTCGGGCCGAAGCTGAAGCTTCTGGCCGAAAGCCTGTCGCATGACGCGGTACCAACGCTCCGCTTTCATGAGCATGATGCCCTGTCGCCCTTGCCGCGCGCTTATCAATGGGCAGACGGTTCGGCCTATGTCAATCACGTCGAGTTGGTGCGCAAGGCACGCGGTGCGCAGATGCCGGACAGCTTCTGGACCGATCCGTTGATGTATCAAGGTGGTTCGGACGCCTTCCTCGCCCCGCGTGATCCGATCAGGATGCGAGACGAAGCCTGGGGGATCGATATGGAGGGTGAAATCGCAGTCGTCACCGGGGACGTGCCGATGGGGGTAAGCCCTGAAGATGCGCTGAAGGCGATCCGTCTGGTGATGCTTGTCAACGATGTATCCCTGCGTGGCCTCATTCCGGCAGAACTTGGCAAGGGCTTCGGCTTCTTTCAGTCCAAACCGTCTTCGGCGTTTTCGCCTGTCGCCGTCACGCCGGACGAGCTTGGAGATGCCTGGAAGGACGGCAAGCTGCATCTGCCGCTTCATGTGGACCTCAACGGTGCCCCATTCGGCAGGGCTCAGGCCGGTATCGACATGACCTTCGATTTTGGTCAACTGATCGCCCACGCAGCCAAGACGCGGGATCTTTCCGCCGGCACAGTCATTGGTTCCGGAACGGTTTCCAATAAGCTGGAAGGTGGTCCTGGCAAGCCGATCTCCGACGGCGGCGTCGGCTATTCCTGCATCGCCGAGATCCGCATGATCGAAACCATCGAAGACGGCCATGCCAAGACACCGTTCATGAAATTCGGCGACACCGTGCGCATCGAAATGCTGGACGGTGACGGACACTCGATCTTCGGGGCCATCGAACAAACGGTTGAGAAAAACTAAGCAGAACGAAAGCCGGAACGAGCCCGGCGACGACGAATTTGCAGGGCGACTTCGCCTCAGGAGGACTTATGAGCAAACAATTCGCTTCCGCCGGTGACATGGCGGAGAAGGAAGTTTCCTTTACCGAAATCGGCAGGGACCTTTGGGCCTTCACTGCCGAAGGTGATCCGAACTCCGGTGTCATCATAGGCGACGACAGCGTCATGATCATCGAAGCGCAGGCAACGCCGCGCCTGGCGCAAAAAGTGATCGAGAAAGTTCGCTCGGTGACCGACAAGCCGATCACCCATCTGGTGTTGACCCATTATCATGCCGTCCGTGTGCTGGGTGCGTCTGCCTATAATGCGCAGACCGTGATCATGAGTGAGAAAGCCCGCTCCATGGTGGCCGAGCGCGGCAAGGAGGACTGGGCGAGCGAGTTCGAACGCTTCCCGCGCCTGTTTCAGGGGCATGAGAGTATTCCGGGCCTGACCTGGCCGACGACAACCTTCAATGACCGCATGACTGTCTATCTCGGCAAGCGCCGTGTTGACCTGAAGTTCCTTGGTCGCGCGCATACCGCGGGCGACATAGTCGCTTACGTGCCGGACGAGAATGTCATGTTTACTGGTGATATCGTTGAATATCATTCGGCCTGCTATTGTGGTGACGGCCATTTCAACGACTGGCCGGGCACGCTGGAACAGATCCGAAGCTTCAACCTCGACGCGATTGCCCCTGGCCGCGGCGACGCGCTCATCGGCTCCGAAATGGTCAACGCGGCGCTCGATTCCACTGCCGACTTCGTCCGGTCAACTTATGAACCGGTGGCCAAGGTTGCGAAACGGGGTGGATCCTTGAAGGAAGCCTGGGATGCCTGTCGCGCGGCCTGCGACCCGAAATTCAAGGACTATGCGATCTACGAGCATTGCCTGCCATTCAACGTCGCTCGTGCCTATGACGAAGCGCTCGACATCGACACGCCGCGCATCTGGACTGCTGAACGCGATGCCAAGATGTGGTCGGATCTACAAGGCTAAGCCGTGTCGCGTGAATTGAGACATCTGTGCCTCATGGCTCGTAACAATGCCTATGCGAACGAGCGACTCTATGGGGCTTGTTGCCAGCTCAGCCAGGAGGACTTCCAGGCTGAGCGAACGGGTTTCTTCCCTTCCATCCGGGAAACGCTCAATCACAATTGGGAAGTCGATCGCTACTATCTCGATGCCTTGAAGGAAGAGGGGCAGGGACTTGTGGTGTTCGACGAACCACATCTGGAAACGGCCAGGCAATTGCGCGCAGCGCAAGAAAAGGCGGATCGGGATCTGATCGTCTATTGTGATCGCCTGATCGATGTCGACCTGGATCGGAAAGTGGCACAGGACCGGGGTCCGAACGGCATGTTGCAGGAATCGATCGGCAACACGCTGCTGCATCTTTTTCAGCATCAGGTCCATCACCGTGGTCAAGTACATGCCATGCTGGCCGGTACAAACGTAGCACCGCCGCAGCTGGACGAGTTCTTTCTGGATTTCGACCGGCACAAGGCGGCCCTGAAATTCTTCTGAAGCAGGAACCGGGAGAGACCCTGTGACCAAATTGTTCGAGGTGCCGCTTTATCCCTATAAGCGCTCTGCCGATCAGGATGCACCCACACCCATACGCCACCCGGTTGTAGTCATCGGTGCAGGTCCCGTGGGGCTCGCCATGGCGATCGACCTTGCCCAGGCGGACATCCCCGTCGTTGTGCTGGACGAAAATGACAAGGTCAGCGTCGGCTCGCGGGCAATCTGTTTCTCCAAACGCACACTGGAGATATTCGACCGGCTCGGCTGCGGTGACGAGATGGTGAACAAGGGCGTTGTCTGGAATGTCGGCAAGGTCTTTTTCGGCGATCGTCAGGTCTATGATTTCAACCTGTTGCCGGAAGAGGGCCACAAACGGCCCGCTTTCATCAACCTGCAGCAATATTACTGCGAACTCTATCTTGTGGAGCGAATCCGGGCGCTCCAGGCCGAAGGCAAGCCGATTGAGATCCGAGGTGGCAACAAGGTGGTCAACCTCGTCGAGCAGGAAGACCATACGATTGTCACCATCGAAACGGTGGACGGGGCCTATAATCTGGACGCCGAGTGGCTTATCGCCTGTGACGGAGCCGCATCACCAGCCCGCAGGCTTCTCGACAAGGACTTTGTCGGCCGCGTCTTTGAAGACAATTTCCTGATTACCGATGTGATCATGAAAGCGGACTTTCCGACCGAACGCTGGTTCTGGTTCGACCCGCCTTTTAACAAGGACCAGTCGGCTCTTCTACACAAGCAGCCGGACGGTGTCTGGCGGATAGATCTTCAGCTTGGCTGGGACATCGACAAGGAAGAGGAAAAGAAACCGGAAAACGTCATTCCGAGGCTGAAACAGATGCTCGGTGATGATGTTGAGTTCGACCTGGAGTGGGTGTCGATCTATACATTCCAATGCCGCCGCATGGAAACATTCCGCCATGGCCGAGTGATCTTCGCCGGTGACAGTGCACACCAGGTGTCACCTTTTGGCGCTCGCGGCGCGAATTCCGGGTTTCAGGACGTCGACAATCTTGGCTGGAAGCTGAAACTGGTCCTCACCGGCGAGGCTCCTGAGACGTTGCTTGACAGTTATGTCTTCGAGCGGGAGCTGGGAGCGGATGAAAACATTTTGCAAAGCTCACGCTCGACCGATTTCATTACACCGAAATCCGAGATCAGCCGTATCTTCCGTGATGCCGTTCTCGATCTTTCCGAACACTATGAATTTGCTCGTCCGCTGGTGAACTCGGGGCGCCTGTCCGTTCCAAGTGTTTACGACGGGTCCCCGCTGAATGGACCGGATGTTGACACTTTGCCGGTTTTCACCCGGCCCGGTAGCCCGATCGTGGATGCTCCGCTTGGGAATTCCTGGCTGCTTGAAACGTTGGAGGGGGATTTTGTCCTTCTCGGCATCGGTGTCGACGTTCCGGACGGGGTGGAGCTGCAAGGGGTGACGGTGAAAGGGATCACCGTTCCAAAAGCTGAAATCAATCCGTTTCTTCAGGCACGGTATCTGAATGAAGCTGATCAGGCAGTCTATCTGATCCGCCCGGATCAGCATGTTGCCGCACGTTGGACAGAGTTTGACATGGACAACATTGAAACGGCGATGAATATCGTTCTGGGAAAAGGAGGTCAGGGACAATGACAACCGCAACCACCAAACCAAACCTGGATCAGCCGGATGCTTTTTATGCGGATCTGCTTACGGCCCACGAAGGCCTCACCAAGGAAGAAAGCGACGCTTTCAATGCAAGGCTCATCCTTCTGATGGCCAATCAGATTGGTGACCGGAAAGTGCTGAATCAACTGTTGGAAGCAGCCGGAAGCAAATAGGTCGACACGCCTTTCTTCAATCTTAGGTGGTTGAGTTTTGGAGATTCAGCCAAATTCAGAGTGAGCCGATTTAATTCGGGCAAAAAAAATTACGTCAACCAGCGCGCTTATGTTGTTGCCTGCTAAACGAAAACGGGTGCCGATTTAATTTGACCTGGCGAAAGGATATTGCCGGAAAGTTCTGTTCATCAATTGTTTAACCGCCCGCACCTTCAATGAATGAAAGTGTGGGGGAAATATGTCCAAGTTACTTACACCATTGAGGAATGCACGTTTCTCGGCAAAAGTCGGGGGCGGCTTTGTCGCCATGGTTCTGGTGGCCGCCGCGGTAGGAGCGGTCGGCACCGTGGCAATCCTCGGATTGAGATCTCAATCGGATGTGAGTGCAAAGGCAACCGCATCCATGGCAAATCTACAAAAGGTCGCCCAGGCGCAGGAAGCCTATCTTGCTGGGCGTAGTCTGGAACTGGCGGAGACTGCGAGCGTTGAGATCGGACAACTCGAAGCATCGCTTGTCTCTCTTGACCGGTCTTCGGGCACACACTCCGGAAGCGAAGCGACGGCTGAAGCGATTGCGCTTGTCGGACGGCTCAACGAAGAGTTCGATAGTGTGGTTACCGCCGTTGAGAACCGTCAGGCGCAAGTGGACAAACTCCTGCGCTCTGCTGTCGGCCTTGAAACGCTGGCCGTACAGATCTCCGATCAGATGACCAAGATTCAACGGGACGCCGGAAGCGCAGCGAAGAAGGCGTCTGGCACTCGAAACCGGGCGGACAAGGTCGGGCGCATGCTCTCCGAGATGGAGGACATGTCCGCGGAACTTGGAAGCTTGATATCGAAGTCCGGCAATGGAGACGACCTGTCACCTCAAACTGCGACGGCTGTTTTGGAAGGGGCAGCCTCGCTTGCGAAAACCGCCAAGAAAGCTGCAAAGTTGAAGGTTGAAGGTGTCGACCCTGCGCAGATGGAAGAGCTCTCGGGTTTTGCAAAGGCCTTGTCTGAAAAGCTGCCGAAATCCGATGGGGAAGGGGCATCGGATGCCGCGATTTCGGCCTCCCTTGCAGCTGAAGTGGTTTCTGATTTATCCCGTATGCACGATCAGGCATCTTCCTTGCGGAAAGTGGTGTACGCAGCAACGGATGGGGCAAAGAAAATAGCTGGGAAGGCGCAGTCAAAGCTCGGTATCGTCGACCTTGTGAACGTCAATGTCAGCAAGTTTCTTCGGGCGTCCCTGGAGATCCGGTCTGCGACCATGGAGTTCTTTGCCGGGTTTGAATCCATGGGGGCAGAAGACGTGACCACGCGGGTCGGTATTCTTCAGAACCTCGCCAACACCCTGAAAGCCGACAGTGCTGCCTTCCCTGAAATTACCGATGCTGTGGCTGCAATTGAACAGGAAGTTTCGGCCTATGAAGCCGAATTTGCCAGCATGGTCGCGGCGAAGGAGGTGTTCGTCGCCAAACGCGAAGCTCTGACAACCATTTCGGCCGACGTGCGCAGTGTCATCACCGGATTGACCGAAGCCCAGTCCGCAAGTGCATCTGCCAGGGCTGATACCGCTCTGGGCCTGATCGCGGCAGCTCTTGGGGCGGCTGTCATCGTTGGCGGTTTTCTTGCTTTTGTACTGTCTCTTGTCATCACCAGACCGACACGTGCCCTGACCGAAGCCATGGGCCGGCTTGCCGACGGTGATACGGATGTTGTCATCCCGTCTACCGGGCAACGCGACGAAATTGGTGACATGAGCCGCACGGTACAGGTGTTTCAGGAAAACGCTCGTGAACGTGTCCGGCTCGAAAGCGAGGCGAATGTGCATCAGCAAGAGCAATATGCCCGCCAGCAGGAAGTTGAACTTCTGATCCAGGATTTTCGTGAGGAAATTCAAAGCCTGTTAGGGGCTCTGGATGAAACGGCAGCCGACATGACGGGAACGGCCAAGGTGCTCGGTGGTATTGCGGAAAACAGCGCCGAGCAGGCAGGCGACACGGCGCGCGTGAGCGAAGATGCCAGCATGAGTGTTGAAAATGTTGCTGGCGCCGCAGAGGAACTTTCCGCATCCATCGCCGAAATCGGGGACCAGGTGCGTCGCTCCTCCGATATCGTGACATCGGCGACCGGCGCCGTGCATGAGACCAACGGCAAAGTGCAGGGTTTGGCGGAAGCGGCCTCCAAGATCGGTGAAGTCGTCACCCTCATTCAGGCTATCGCGGAGCAGACCAACCTGCTGGCGCTCAACGCAACTATCGAGGCAGCGCGTGCCGGCGAGGCCGGCAAGGGCTTCGCAGTTGTTGCCGCCGAGGTCAAGGAACTGGCAAATCAGACGTCCAAGGCGACAGAAGAGATTTCATCGCAGATCCAGACGATCCAGACTTCGACGACAGACGCCGTCGCCGCTATTGGCGCAATCTCCGACACGATGGAGGAAGTCAATGGTTACACCCAGGGCATCTCGTCAGCAGTAACCCAGCAAGGCGCTGCCACAAACGAGATTTCCGGAAACGTTCAACGGGCCGCCCAAAGCACCATGTCGGTGAGATCCAATATGTCCCGACTGGCAGAGGCCGTTGGCGAGACCAGGGACGCTTCCGGCAACGTCCTGGCAGCGTCCGATGATCTCAGCAACCGAAGTGAAGCCTTGAAACAGGGTGTTGAGACGTTCCTGAACCGGGTCGCATCGGCCTAAACCGATCTTTTGATTGTTGTCGGCATTCCCGGGCGGCCACTGGCCGCCCTGCTCTTATCCGTAAGACTTTGACTGGAAAGGCAAGTCCGGCTGAGTTTGTAACAAATTGTGTCGGCGCTCCTTGTGGAGACATTTCCAGACAATTGCAGGTTTGTAACAAGCCATCCGGGTGCTTATTCATGGTGTCAGGTCTTTCCGGGGACGCGGCCGGTGAGGTTTGAATGTGCCAAAGAAGGCCGGATGGGCTCCGGTCTTCTTCGCAGCCAAGCTGGATATTGATGTGAGGGTCCTATGAGCAAAGCCAACAACCTAGATACTTATGACGCGGTTTCCAGACTGAACCACTGGATCGTTGCAATTGCGATGATCGGAATGCTCGGCTTCGGCCTCTATCTGGAAAATTCCGGACTGGATCGTCGAACACTTTTCCCGCTTCTCCAGATCCACAAGGCACTTGGTGTCCTTGTCCTGATCTATGGTACCTGGCGTGTCGGTTACCGGTTGATGCAAGGATTTCCCGCACCATTGGGCAATATTTCTGCCTGGCAGGAGGTTGCTGCAAAGGCTGTGCACTGGATCCTTCTGGCCAGTATTATCGTAATGCCGCTCTCCGGTCTGGTGATGTCATTGGCGGGCGGTCATGACGTCGGTGTGTTCGGCCTCTTCACCATATCTTCACAAGGTGAGTTTCCGGCGATCAATTCAGCAGCCAGTGTCGCTCACGGCCTCGGTGGAAAGATCCTGCTCTTTACCATTGTGCTACATATCCTGGGCGCTTTGAAACACCGGATCATCGACCGCGATGCCACTCTGTCGCGAATGGTGACGGGAAGCGCCGACTAGGCCCATCCACCGACTTCCGTTCAGACGCAAAGATCGAAAGACCGCCGGATTTGCCGGCGGTTTTTGCTTTCTGTGGGGCCTGTCTCAATGCGATGGAATTCCTACATCGCTCCTTAACTTGTATTTGAGAATAATGAAATCTGTAATTGCATTTTCGATGTGGGGACAAAGCCCTCATATGCAAATTTCAGGAACCGGCAGGTGTGTCGGCGCGAATACGGGAGAAGGACAAATGACCATCACTGAAAATCAGGATCGGGACGAGGTTGTGATTTCAGCCCCGGTCTTTGCTCCCTATGCGCAGCAGGGGAGCAAACTTGTTGGAACCGGCTATATCGGAAACAGTATGCAAGGCGTTGTTGCAGTCTCCGCCGACGGCAATACGGCCGTTGTTGGGGGGAGCAACGACAATATGGGGACCGGAGCCCTTTGGGTCTTCACGAGAACCAGCGGCGTCTGGTCTCAACAAGGGAACAAACTGACGGGATCCGATTGTGTCGGGGCATCAGGTCTTGGAACTTCTGTAGCAATTTCAGCAGACGGAAACACGGTGATTGCCGGTGGAAGTGGCGACAACAACTCCATCGGCGCCGCATGGATTTTCACCAGAAGCAATGGTGCCTGGTCTCAGCAGGGCAACAAGATTGTCGGCAGCAACTATGTTCTTTCTTCCATGCAGGGGGCTTCGGTGGGAATGTCTGCCGATGGCAATACGGTTGCAATTGGTGGCAATGGAGATGGTGGTGCCGTCGGTGCCGTCTGGATCTTCAATCGATCCGAAAGGGTCTGGTCTCAGGTAGGCAACAAACTCGTGGGAACAGGTTTTGAAGGCAAGGCGAACCAGGGATCTTCCCTCGCATTGTCCGCCGATGGCAAGACGTTGATTGTCGGAAGCGTGTTGGAAACGACTGTCAGTGCCCCGATTTGGGTGTTCGTGAATTCCAGTGGTTGGCAACAGCAGGGAAACTATCTCACGGCGTCCGGTGCAATAGTCGACAAATACGGTCAGAACACCACCGTGAGCGTCTCCGCGGATGGGAACAGCTTTGTGCTTGGAGAGAACCAGGACAACGACCAGACCGGCGCGTTCTGGATTTTCACGCGTACCGATGGAACCTGGAGCCAGCAGAGTGGCAAACTTGTGGGGTCAGGAGCTTCAGGCAAAGCTGCGCAAGGCTGCTCGGTCTCAATGTCCGATGACGGACAGACTGTGGTTGTCGGTGGTGACACGGACAACGGCAATCAAGGGGCTGTTTGGGTGTTTCAGAACAATGGCGGCGCGTGGTTGCAATGCGGTGAGAAACTGGTTGGTACCAATGCCGGCGGCGCAGCCTATCAGGGGAATTCCGTCGCGCTCTCAGGCGATGGCAGGACAATTCTCTCCGGTGGTTTCAACGATGATAGTCTTGTCGGCGCGTCCTGGGTCTTCGCGGCTCAATTCATCCATTAGAACCGCCCAACGGAAACGACCCGGCCGCTTGCAACGCAGGCCGGGTCGTGAACCGTTCTGTCCGGACGCCTAGCGTCCTGTGATCCACGGTGCGAAAATCAAAATCGCAACGGCCAGAACCTGCATGGCAATGAACGGCAACAGCGAGCGGAAGATCGTCGCTAGCGTGATCCCCGGCGGTGCGACGCTCTTCAAATAAAACGCTGCGGGTCCGAAAGGCGGTGACAGGAACGAGACCTGCATGTTCATGCAGAACAGGACGCCGAACCAGACCGGATCATAGCCGAGTTCCTTAATAATCGGCACGAAGATTGGCATTGTCAGCAGCGCAATGCCGACCCAGTCCAGGAACATGCCGAGCACGAACAGGATCAGCATCATAAAG
>NZ_JAILWL010000176.1 GCF_025698965.1 Roseibium sp. | reverse complement strand
ATGGCAGATCGCGGAAGATTTCGGTGAACCTTTCACGGTGATCTCGACGGAGCCGCAATAGCAGGATCCTTTGTATTCCTCTGTCTGATCTCCCAAGCGTCTTCCTCCTCGAACGTATTTGGCTTGGCAAACATATTGAACTGCTTCGCATTTCTCGACGACTTTTTCCTCAAGCGCTCTGATTTTGATAGACGTTTCGTTCTGCGGTTTTAAGCTGACGACATGTTGACTTCATTCTTGGCAGATTGGCCGGTTCTGGATCTTGGTCTTGCCTTTGGGTTCGTCCTGCTCGGAGCTTCGCTGCAGGTGGCAACCGGCGTAGGGCTCGGGCTGATCGCCGGACCCGTATTGCTGTTTTTTCTTGATGGTTCTGCTGCGATCCAGACCGCCATTATTCTCAACCTGGTTCTAACGGCTTGTCTGTTGCCGAGCGAACTGAGGGACGTTGCAGGTCGGCCACTGGCTCATCTGTGTCTGTGGGGCTGCGTGGGAATTCCGGTGGGCACAATGCTGCTGCTGATTGCCAGTTCGACAAGTCTCAAGATTTTCAGCGGTATTGTTGTGTTGCTGGCTGTCGTGCAATTGCGATTTCTGCCAGCACAGAAAACCGCCAGTTCAAGTGCCCAGCCATGGATTGTCAGAGTGGGAGGAACAATCTCCGGCGGCATGACAGGCGCTCTTGCGATCCCGGGCCCAATCGCCCTTTGGACGCTTTTGAGTGGTGGTCTGAAACCGGCTGCCGTGCGTGCAACACTGCGAGCCTATTTCTTCGTTGCCTACACCGTTGCGCTGATTATTCACCTGGTCCTGTCTCAGCGCGAGGAAGGCAGTCTGACCCTTTCTGCCGTGCTGCTTCCCGCCGTCGGACTTGGCATTGGATTGGGATTGCTTGGCAGGAATGTCATCAGTTCGGAACGTTTGCGTCAGTTTTTGGAACTCATTCTTGTCGTCATGGGAATTTCGCTGTTAAGCAGGGGGCTTTGGGATGCCATTTAACCGTCTCGCCGACATGGATCTGCTGCCGGAGCTGGCCTGGCATCCGCGTGTGGATCTCGGACTGATCCGAACAAGCCTCGATCCTCTGGAGCGACTGGGACGCCGGCTCGGCATATCGCTTTTTGCCAAACGCGATGATGTTCAGCCTCTGGCGATGGGAGGCAACAAGACGCGGCAACTGGAGTTTTATTTGGGACTGGCAGCGAAGCAGGAGTGCGACACGGTTCTGATCACCGGTGCAGTTCAATCCAATTTTGTCCGCTCATGTGCCGCGGCAGCCCGGAAACTCGGCTGGCACGCAGTGGTTCAACTGGAAGACCGGGTGCCGAACGACGACCCTGTTTATGCCAGTTCCGGCAATGTTCTGCTCGATCAGATGCTCGGCGCCGAAATCCACTATTTCTCCGAAGGCGAAAACGAAGCCGCCGCCGATGCCAATCTCGACCGTATGGCCGAAGACTGTGTACGGCGTGGCAAGAATCCTTATGTTGTTCACCTGGGTATCGACTCTCCGCCGGTGGGCGGTCTCGGATATGCCTATGCGGCCGCGGAAACCTGGCGACAGTTCGAAGAGCTTGGTGTTTTTCCGGACCATGTGGTCATTCCATCAGGCAGCGGCTTGACCCATGGCGGATTTCTGGTGGGTGCCAGGGCCATTGGCTGGAAGGTTCCGGTTCACGGCATTTGTGTGCGACGGTCAGCGGAGTTGCAGTCACAACGGATTGCGCGGCGTTCCGGCGAGCTGAATGCCATGATTGAAAACAAGGCAACTTTGCAACCCGAGGACATTCTGGTTGATGACGTAACGCTGGCACCCGGTTACGGCCGAATCAATGAAGCTGTTTCCGCAGCAATCACCCACGCAGCCCATGATGAAGCGCTTCTTCTTGATCCCGTCTATAGCGGTCGCACCATGGCCGGCCTGATTTCCCTGGTGGAGCGAGGCGTTATCGAGCAGGGATCCACTGTCGCCTTCATACACACCGGCGGCCTGCCGGCGATCTTTGCGTATCAGAACGAATTGAAGCCCATCACCGATGCGGGCTAGGATCAAGCCGGAAATGCCAGCCGCCTCTCTGGCGCAAGGGCGTTGTCTGGTGATTGAGCGCGGCCAGAGCACCTAAAAAACGATTGTTCCGGTCTGTTGTTCAATTGAGCTGATGACACTCATTGCCGCAAGAGCGGAGCTTCTGGCATTGTCGGCAAGCGCCCGTCCTGAGAGCCGGAATTCGAATTCACCGAATTGGCCACTTGCATGAATTTCGTGGATGTTCGTCGTGATGTTCGGATCAGCAATCAATTCCACTTCGGTTCGGTCGAATCCAGCTCCTGAAAGAGCCACCGCGGCGGCGACATTGGCGTTTTTCGGATATTCGATTGCTGCCTGACGGGCTGTGCCTTTGAAGTGTGTCCGGGCTTTGCCATCCATTAGATCCAACGGCAGCTTTGCTTCCGCAGGTGAGCCGAGCCAACCCCCTGGTGGTTTGCGTCCCGTGTAGCGAACAGTATCGAGCTGCCCGACGCCTGCAGCTCTCAGACAGTCCAGTGCACCGATCGCTCCACTGGCAAGATGGAGTTTGTTTTTTCCTGCAGTCGCGGCCTGCCGAAGCCGGGTGAAAAGGTCCTGGTCCGCCAGGGCGCCAATGGATACGGTCGTGAGATCTTTTCCGGAGCGAAGAATGTCCGGGCCATAGTCCCGAAGGCCTGCGTGGCCCGCGCAATCAATAACGTGCTCGATCGTCGCTGGCAGATCGGCAACTTTGTGAACAACGGCCGGTATCCGTTCATCCGGATCAACGTCTGACGATGTCCTGTCGGCGCGCAGGATCAAAGCTTCGACCATGTGCCCCCGGGCGGCCAGGTTGACTTTGACATAATGGGCAATGGCACCATAGCCGATCAGCGCAATTTTCATCAGGACCTCGATCTTAAACCAAACCCAGAGTACCTTAAACGGTGGATGGCTGGTGAAATTCCAACGACTGTGACACGCAGCCGAACCCGCCGGTGCCGAATGTGAAGAAGTCTGCCATCAAAAAACCCCGCCGAAGCGGGGTTTCGTTTGTTCGGATCCATTTACCGGATCAGCTTACTTGATCGGAGCCAGGACCATCACCATCTGGCGGCCTTCCAACTTGGGCGAAGACTCGACCTTGGCTATTTCAGAGGTCTCTTCACGAACCTTGTTCAAAAGGTTCATACCAAGGTCCTGGTGCGCCATTTCACGGCCGCGGAAGCGTAGCGTGACTTTCACCTTGTCGCCGTCATTAAAGAAACGCAGCATGTTCCGCATCTTCACCTCATAGTCATGAGTGTCGATGTTCGGACGCATCTTGATCTCCTTGATCTCGACGGTCTTCTGTTTCTTGCGGGCTTCTGCAGCTTTCTTCTGAGCCTGGTATTTATACCGGCCATAGTCCAGGATTTTGCAGACGGGGGGATTTGCGTTCGGCTGGATTTCAACAAGATCCAGTCCAGCATCCACTGCGATATCCATCGCTTCTTCTGTCGGCACGACGCCTCGGTTGGCGCCTTCGTGATCAATCAACTGGACTTCGCGAACGCGAATTTCGTGGTTAGTGCGCGGGCCTTCCTTTGTAGGAGGCGGGGCGCGGAACGGACGGCGAATGGTCGCAATCTCCTCTATCGTTTCAATTTGGCGCTAAGTTTGGCTCGGTACTTACACAAAAAACCTCGGAACATAAGTGCCAAGGTGCTTATTGCGCATGTCCTAACGCCGACGCCTAAGCTCCTGCGAAATCGGCCAAAAGTCAACCAAAAACAGCGGTTTTTGCTTTGCTCGCTTTTGTTTTTGCAAAGCAGCGATGTCTTGTTGCGCTGACCTGGCCTTTCTCGACACAGCTTGCCAATACGCCTGTTGTATTCTGCAAGCCAAAGAGTCAAGTAAAGATCGGCTGTGTCATTTTAAAGGAAGGACAGGATTTGGACGGCGGAAAGTTTCTGATTCAGCTCCTTAAGATCGTCTGCGGTTTCATTTTCGGTCTCATTGCGTGCGGTCTGTTCCTTGCGTGGGGCTTTTTTCAGGCGGCGCATCCCCACGAAGATCCGGTTGCGTTCGCAACCATGGTGGGGACGGGTCTGGTCGGCGCGAGTGTCGTCGGGGCGGCAGCGCTGGTGCCTGCCGCCGTGCTGATCGTGCTGGCGGAAATTGCGCGTCTCAAGGGACTGGTTTTCCATGTTGCTGCCGGAGGCGGCATTGCCTTCCTTTTGTGGACGCTCGGTGGACCGGGGGAAGTTGGAGAGATCCGGCCCGGAAGTTCCATCGCGTTGGCTTCGGGATTTCTGGCGGGATTTGTTTATTGGCTGATTGCAGGTCGCACGTCAGGAAGCTGGCAAAACAGGGCCGGGCCAGACTTGTCGCAGATCGACTGATGGCAGCCAACTAAGTTCTTGCCGGTGATTGTCAGAGGTCGCCGTCCTCAAGCGCGTCCCGGGCCGCCTGATAATGATCATCGCGCATGTGACTGCGGATCATGGCGATTGCGGCCATGAGAACGGTGGCATCGTCCCCGAATCCGATACCGATGAGAAAATCAGGGATGGTGTCGAGCGGCAGCACGAAATAGGCAAGCGCCGCCAACAGTGTTGCGCGCACTCTGGCCGGTGTTGCCGGATCCATAGCGCAATAATAGCCGGCCACGACATCCTCCATGAACGGGATCTGACGAGCCGCCTTTCGAGCGGTTGCAAGCAGTCTTTGCCGGATCGTCCGTTTCTGTTCGTCCTCCGGACCCAGAATTTCGGGATCAAATCCCAGATCTTCGAATGTGGTGTTCATGAAGCCATTCTCGATTGCTGCCTTCATAAAAGATAGGTTTTGGCTCACAACTCTTCAACTTTGCAGGATTTATTCCTAAGTGATGTTGTGTAGACTTGTTCTGCGGGGCGCAGCCCTTTTTTTAGAAGTTACGCTCTGTTCGCGGAGTGACATGAGTTTTTTAAGGAGAATGACATGAAATTCGGCTTGGTATCGATATGCGCGGCAGCGTTTGCTGCAGTTGCGACTGTTGCCGGTGCAGGTGAAACCCCGGCGCCCGAGGGCGCAGAGCTGTATTTTATCAATGTGAAGGATGGCGATACGGTTACCAATCCGGTGACGATCCAGTTTGGCCTCAAGGCCATGGGTGTTGCCCCTGCCGGCACGGAAAAGGAAAACACCGGCCACCACCATCTCCTCATCAACGAGTCATTGGAAGGTGAAGAACTGAATGAGCCGATCCCGGCGGATGATCAGCATATTCACTTCGGCGGAGGTCAGACCGAAACAACGCTCGACCTGCCGCCAGGCACTCATACGCTTCAACTCGTTTTGGGAGACTGGACCCACATTCCGCACAACCCGCCGGTGATGTCCGAGAAAATCACGATTACTGTTGAATAGATCTCAGCGCTATTGACGAAGTTCGCGCGTCAGGGGCCTGCCGGTCCCAAATGGCGGAAGGAACTTCGATCGCAACAGGTCTCACCAAGGATTGTGAGGGGCGGCGCTGCCGCCCTTCTTGCATTTTGTGTCACGTGCCGTGCATCAGGCGTTCCCGCGTGTTTCCAACAAGCGTCGAGCGATCACCTGGGCCTGAATTTCGGCAGCTCCCTCAAAAATGTTCAGGATGCGGGCGTCGCACAGAACGCGGGAAATGGCATATTCCTGCGCAAAACCGTTGCCGCCATGGATCTGCAGGGCATTGTCGGCGGCTGCCCAGGCAACGCGTGCGCCAAGCAGTTTCGCCATGCCTGCTTCCAGATCACAGCGTTTGCCGGAGTCTTTTTGCCAGGAGGAGAAATAGGTCAGTTGTCGTGCAATCATCAGCTCCACGGTCATCAGGGCCAGCTTGTCAGAAACGCGTGGGAAATTGACCAGCGACTTGCCGAACTGAACCCGCTCTTCCGCATAGCGAAGTCCGAGGTCGAGAGCTGACTGTGCCACACCGAGCGCTCGGGCGGCGGTCTGGATACGGGCGCCTTCAAAGGTCTGCATCAATTGCTTGAAGCCTTCGCCCTCGACCTGTCCTAGCAGGTTCTCGCCCTTGACCTCAAAACCGTCAAAGGCAATCTCGTACTCCTTCATGCCGCGATAGCCGATGACTTCGATCTCGCCGCCACTCATGCCTTCCGCCGGAAACGGGTCTTCGTCCGAACCTCGCGGTTTTTCCGCGATGAACATGGAAAGTCCCTTGTAACCCGGCTCTTCCGGGTTTGTTCGGGCAAGCAAGGTCATGATATCCGCGCGAACCGGGTGCGTGATCCAAGTCTTGTTGCCCGAGATTTTCCACGTGTCGCCTTCCTTGACGGCGCGGGTTCTCAAGGACGCCAGGTCCGAACCCGTATTGGGCTCGGTGAAGACCGCTGTGGGTAGAATTTCACCAGAAGCAATTTTCGGCAGCCAATGCTGTTTCTGCTCGTCAGTGCCGCCGCACAGAATGAGCTCGGCCGCAATTTCCGAACGGGTTCCTAGGGACCCGACACCGATATAGGCCCGCGACAGTTCTTCGGACACCACGCACATGGCTTCCTTGCCAAGACCAAGGCCACCAAATTCTTCAGGAATGGTCAGGCCGAAGACACCGAGCTCAGACATCTGATTGATGACATCGAGAGGAATATATTCATTTTTGAGATGCCATTCGTGGGCATTCGGGACGACGGTGTCTTCCGCAAAGCGCCGCATCTCGTTGCGGATCTGCTCCATCATCTCGTCAAGGCCGGGATCACCAAAGGTGGAATGACCGGCCTGATCGCGGATGAGGCTGGTGATTTCGCTGCGAATTTCAGGTGAATTGCCGTTTGCGATCAGCGCTTCAATATCCGCCGTTTGCAGGGAACGGGCTTCCTCGGGGGTGATGCCGAGGTCAGGCAGGCGGACAAATTCGCCCTGGTTCATCGGAATGCCACCGAAAATCTGTGCCAGGTATTCAGCAAAACCGAGCCGGACGATCTTGTCTTCAAGCACGCCGTAGCGGCCTTGCTCGGTCAGGCGCCGGGCGTAAGCATCGAGCTGGCGAAGTGATTCGACATAGGTCGCCAGCCAGGCCAGACCGTGGGCGGCCCGCTGTTCTTCTTCCATCCGCCGGGACGAGATGCGGCCCCCCTCCGTCACCAATTCCCGCACTCGCTGCGCTGCAAGATCAAGCAAACGGTCAAGCGTGGCGACGGCAGCTTCCGTTTGTTCGGAAAGATTATCCCTCGATTCTTCTGCCGTCATGGCTGCGGTGGACATAGGCGATCTCCGTTTTCATTTGTTGCGCAAACGCGCTTTTTGTTGAAGCTATGTTGCGTCGCACACCGTCATTTGTCGAGCAGGAATTTGTTCACCTTTTGGAGGGGGCCTGTTTTGAGAAGTCATCACTTGACGAAAACAAGCCACAAAGGCCACATCAAGTGATGAAGTTGAGCCAGACATTCACGGTCACTTATGCCGTCCTGAAGGACGCCATTGGTCATTTTGCCCGCGATGACGGATTTGCGATGGCCAGTCACGTCGCCCTTTCAGGGTTGTTGGCAATCTTCCCGTTGCTGATCTTCATTGCGTCGCTTGCGGGTTTTTTCGGGTTCAACGATGCCGCCGATACTGCTTCGGATCTGCTTTTTGATGCCTGGCCTGAAAGTGTGGCGGCGCCGGTCGTGCGCGAAATCCATAATGTGCTGACAGTTCGACGAGGAGATTTGGTGACATTTGGTGCCGTTGCCGCGCTGTGGTTTTCTTCCAACGGCGTCGAGGCTTTGCGCACCGCTCTCAACCGGGCTTACCGGCAGCAGGAAGCCCGTTCGATCGTTTTTCTTCGCCTTCAGTCCCTGGGACTTGTGCTCCTGGGGGCCGCTATTTTGCTGGCCTACACGTTTCTTGTGGTTCTGGCGCCCTTGGCGATAGAGACGCTGAAGTCCTACGTGCCGAAGGTTGAACCTTTCCTGCTCTCCATCAACGTCGCCCGCTACACACTTGCAGGATCCCTGCTTGTGATCGGATTGTTCATCACCCACTGGCTGCTGCCCGGGGGAAAGCGGTCCTTTCAGGATCTGTGGCCCGGCGTGCTTGCCACATTGGTAATGTGGATCGTGGCAGGCAGCGCCTTTGGTGCATATCTTGCGAGTTTCGCCAACTACGTTTCCACCTATGGCGGTCTTGCCGGCATCATGACCGCGCTGATTTTTCTCTATATCTGCGCGCTGGTGTTCATTCTCGGTGGGGAACTCAACGCGGCGATCTCCCGTCAGCGGCGCTTGTGGGAGAAGCAGAAGAATCGGGGCAGGACAGTAGCGGCGGAGGTCTGAGCGCTCAGGTTATCAGACCTTGCCACCAGAGGTTTGGCGGGAGGTTCGGGTAGAGGTTCGGATTGTCAGAACCGCACTGATCACTAGCGCCATGCCACCGATCTGAACGGCTGAGAGTGTTTCGCCAAAGAGAAAATAGCTCTCGACCGCAGTGGCAACGGGGACCAGGTAGAACAGGCTAGCAACCTGCGAGACCGCACCTTCACGGATCAACAGCATCAGCAGCAGGATTGCCCCGACCGACAGGACAAGGACGAGCCAGGCCATCGCAAAGATCAGATCGCCCGACCAGGTAATCTGCCAGCTTTCCGACAGGCTGAACGGGATGGTGACAACAAGCGCTCCAACATATTGCCAGATAGTGGCTGCCAGCAGGTCGATGTTCTGCGCAAAACGTTTCTGATAGACCGTGCCCAGACTGATGGCGACAACCGAAACAAAAACGGCGGTAATGGTGACCGGATTGATACCGGTGCCGCCGAGATCGAATTTCGGGCCCAGAACCAATGCCAGTCCGCAGGCACCGATTGCCATGCTGAGCCAATGTTTTCTTGACACGGTTTCCCGCAGGAGCATCACAGCCATGAAAGCCGTCAGTACAGGCTGCAGACCGACAATGATGGAGGACGCGCCCGCCGGCATGCCCTGTTTGATGGCCCAGAAAACACCCCCCAGATAGATCCCGTGAACCAGCATGCCGGTCACGATGCAATGAAGAACTGCCTTTGGCGTTGTCGGCCAGGATTTGGTGAGAAACAGTGCCAATATGAACAAGATCGGCAAAACCAGGACGAAACGGACCGTCAGAAATGCCCAAGGGTCGATATAGGGTGCCCCGAGTTTGGAGCCGACAAAGCCGGTTGACCAGAGCAGGACAAAAATGACAGGTGCGGCTTTGGCGAGAAAATTCAACTGCAGCCTCAATGGGAAAGTGTGCTGCCTTAGAACTGGAGGCAGCCTCGGATTGGCAATTTACACGCTCGTTAACCGTAAATTGGCATTTTTAGCCAACTTTGATCTGAGTGTCAGAGCTATAGGGGACATACGCTGGTGGCCTTCAGATCGCAATCACCTTTTCAGATCTTGTCGAAACTGTCGGTCAAGGTTCGAGTTCTCGCGCTTAGTTTGTTCACGATTGTCGGACTTGTCGCAATCGGCGGTGTCTTCTTCTGGAGCCAGAACGAACTAAATTCCGCGTTTGCCCGCATGGGTGACAGCTCGATGCTGGCGGAAAGTGTCGCGAAATTGTCCGAGACCACGGCGGATCTCAGGGCAATTGAAAAGCGGTATCTGAATGCTCCGTCCTCTGAGAGCTTCAATGCTTTCGGCGAAACGATGCAGGCGGCCAACGAAACACTTTCAACTGTTTCCGCCAGTGCATCGGCTGCGAACTATTCTGCAAAAATTGCGGATGCCGAGGACACTTTGCAGGGGACGCAGGGCGCGTTCGAAATGCTTGATTCTGTTCAGCAAAAAATCGGCTACGACAGTTCCCAGGGATATCTGGCCGTTCTGAACGAGAAAACCGGCGCGGTTAAGGACCGGCTGCAGGAAGAGATGAAATTCGGCGGGGGCCGGATTTTGAAAAGCTCGCCCGGGCAATTCTCGCCGTACAGCTCGCCGAAAAGGAATTTACGCTAAGCAATACGCCAGCAGCAATAGAGGCGTTCGAAACGCAATTTGCCGCCTTCGAGAAGCTCTTGAAGAAAGTCTACATTTCAGATGCGATCAAGAAAGAGCTTGCGGACAACATGGCAGTCTACAAGACAACTTTCGACGCCTACACGGCAGCTGCGGGTGAAAAGACCAATGGCGTTGCCCTTCTGGAAGACCTGTTCGAGCTTGTTCCGCCACACGTCGCATCTCTGAGCGCAGCTGCCGCGGACATACAGAAAGAAGCGTCGGGTCAGCTTGAAAGGGCCCGATCTATCGCCGCATTTGCAATTGGTGGAACCATACTCGGTCTTCTCGTTCTGCTGCCGGCCATTGCCTGGTTGATCGGGCAATCAGTCGCCCGCCCGCTTGCCCGTCTGCAGACAGCGATGGAAACGCTTGCCAGCGGGCAAACAGATCTCGATTTGCCGGAAGCTGTCGGCAACACCGAACTTGCATCCATGAGCCGGACCGTACAGGTGTTCCGTGATAACGCGGTTGAACGACAACAGCTGGCCGCGGCACAGGATGATGAAAACCGGCAAAGAGCCGAACGTGTCGCGCGTTTGGACGATCTTATTGGTCACTTTGAAGGCACAGTTTCTGCGGCACTCAACAGCCTGGACCGGGCAAATGATGAACTGAAGCAGACTTCCCAATCCATGGAGAAGGCTGCCGACGATGTTGCCGATCAATCCAATGAAGCGACCGGTGCTGTGCGCAACGCGGCGGAGAACGTGACTTCGGCAGCGCATTCGGCCGAAGAACTGGCCGCATCCATTTCAGAAATAGCCGGACAGGCCAACAAGTCCACCGAAGTGGCCCAGCAGGCAGTCAAAAGCGCGTCTTCGACGGTTGCTACCATGCAGGAACTGTCAAGCGCAGCTGACCACATTGGTGAAGTGATGGGGTTGATCCGGGATATCGCAAATCAAACCAATTTGCTTGCGCTCAATGCGACGATCGAGGCGGCCCGTGCCGGAGAAGCCGGCAAAGGCTTTGCTGTCGTCGCGGCGGAAGTAAAGCAGCTCGCGGACCAGACGTCCAAGGCGACCGAGGATATTGCGGTTCAGATCGAGGCGATTCAGGGATCCTCTGGTCAGGCGGTTCAGGCAATTGAAGATGTCAACAAGATCATTTCCGACATGGAAGGTCTGGCATCTGCAGTTGCTGCTGCGGTTCAGCAGCAGGATGAAGCCGTTCAGGCAATTTCTGAGAATGTTTCCAGTGCCTCAGCGCGCTCCGAAGATGGCGTAACGAGCATGGCGGCTGTTGGTTCCGCGGCGGAGCTTGCTCGCTCGAATGGCGCCGAAGTGGAACAGCTTGCAGCATCTTTGGGTGAACAGGGCGCGTTGATCCGGCACGAAGTTGCCGAATTCCTGCAAGGTGTTCGCAGCGCCTAAATCTTCGAATTTCCACCGAGACACCGCGATGTTTTCATCGCGGCGATTCGCCCGTCTGGCGGGCGGTCATTCTTCGTGCTAGGCCATGTGCCAAGGTCTGAAGACCCACGCGTGAAGAAGGCGAATTGGAATGCAGGAAGAAATCGTCATCGTTGGCGCCGGACAAGCCGGTGCCCAGGTTGCTCAATCTCTGCGACAGGGTGGATTTGAAGGTCCGCTGCGCCTGATCGGTGACGAACCGCATCCCCCTTATCAACGGCCGCCGTTGTCAAAGAAGTTCCTGGCCGGGGAAATTGGTGCC
>NZ_JAILWL010000175.1 GCF_025698965.1 Roseibium sp. | reverse complement strand
GCGTTCTGCTCGCCGTGCTGCGCTTCACCTTATCAAGAAAAAGGACCAGTTGCTGATACCGCTTGCTGACGCCATGGGCGTGGCAGTGAGCGAAATCGGTATCTGTACCACCTGCGGCACCGTCGATACATCCAATCCCTGCACGATCTGTTCAGATCCGAAACGCGATCCGACAATGTTGGTTGTGGTCGAAGATGTGGCGGATCTCTGGGCGCTGGAACGTGCCGGCGCCGTCAATGCCCGCTATCACGTGCTTGGCGGAACACTCTCGCCGCTGGATGGCGTTGGTCCGGAAGATCTCAATCTGGCATCCTTGACCGACCGGTGTACGGAGGAAGGCTTTTCGGAGGTCATCCTCGCAATCAGCGCTACCGTTGAGGGCCAGACAACCGCCCACTACATCATGGATCAGCTCTCCAATCTGGACGTCAACGTAACCAAGCTCGCCCATGGTGTGCCGGTTGGCGGTGAGCTGGATTATCTGGACGAGGGCACTCTTGCGCAGGCCTTGAAGGCCCGAACTCAGTTTTAGCGCTGACCTCGACATTGATGATCACGGTCTGCTGACCTGCACGAGACCGGCGACACCTGCAATGTCAGGCCGGGCTAATGGCCTGCGAGCTGAACGATTTACCGCTGTACAGTTTTCGCGAAGACGCTCGCAGAAAATAATATCTGATAATGAGCCGCTCGGTTTTGGTCAGGTTGTCTTTCCATTTGGTCAGGCTGTTGGTGTTTATCGAGTTGCTACCGGTCCGGTTGGTTTTCGGCGTTGCATCGATGCCGAGAATAGTAGACCGCATCACGCATTCATTGAATTCAATGCCCAGAAAATTGCAGACACGTGTCATTGTTTCCCGTGGGCGGGTAACCAGTTCTTCGTAGTCAATTTTAAGAAGCCGGTCGCTATCGGGAAGAACGCTCGAATAGACCCTGTCTCGGGCGTAAGACTTGCAGAGCCCTTTGAAGCTGGATTTGTCCGTTGACATACGGATGTTGGGCCGGCCTCTGCGAACATCGTGTTGAATGTGGCTCCACACGCGCGCGTTCAGATTACGTCTGAGAAACACGATTTTGCCGTCCGGCCAGGTATCGAGAAACCAGTCAAGTGCACCGGGACGGAAATGTCCGAGCGGATCCTTGAAAACGGGATGTGACCCGGCCCTCATCTCCGGCCGTGTTGCGGAGATTGCCTCACGAAGTGCAGAAAATGCGGCCTTCACATAAAGCTTTGGAGATGCGTCGGTGATCGATTTCAGATCGGCAACCAGTCTTGAAAAATAGATCGAAAAAAAGGCGTCATGCGGAAAGTGACTTTCCCGCAGTTCGCGGATTTCCTTGTGTGTCGCAATCGATTGAAGAGCATCATGGACTGCATCCAGTTCTATCTCTTCACGGCCTGAAAGCATCGGTTCAAGTTCTGATCGTGCGTCGCCGCAATGCAAAGAGTTGCGCGTTTCTATCAAAAACGACTTTCTTATCTGTTCATTTGAAGCCCGCAAGTTTCGTTTGAACAAAGAATAAAAGAAAGGTTCGTTAGGGTAGACCAAGCATTCAGGGTGTCCATCCAACAATGACATAAGCATTGTGGTTCCAGAATGAGTGTGGCCAGTTAGCCAAAACATACTTATTCCGTATAGTAATGTATATATTTTCGTTATTTCTATTTCTTTATTATAAGAAATAGATTCAATACAGTTATCATTCGGCTATTTAGATGTAAATCAAAGTATTATTTCTATTTTGTATGAATTTGTATTCAAATGTAACTGGCGAGAATGTGAGGCGGGTTTTGAAATGCCGTGTTATCGACTTGATTGACCGATTGGTTTCCTGCAGGGGGGGCTCGGCCTCAACAATGCCCTTGCACCTTTCTCCCTCGGCACTTATGTCGATGCGGTCATTCACAAAGACCTGAAGGTTCCATGTTCCAAGCAGCTTCCCGCGCCATGTCACAGGTGTTCGAACCGCCATTCCGGTCGATATTCTGGAAAATGCTTGGTTTCACGCTCGCAATTCTCATTGTGATCTGGATCGTTCTGCAGGGCGCTGTTGGACATTTCCTGGGCGTGGCGGCGACGGAATGGGGCAATGGAGCAAGTTGGACCAGTTGGCTGGAATGGTCGGTTTCGATCCTGACCGGCATTGGTGCCGTTTTTGCTCTGGGCTTTTTGATCGCACCGATTTCCGCACTTTTTGCGGGGCTGTTTCAGGATGATATTGCCGACATCGTCGAGGCACGGGATTATCCCGGCGACCGACCGGGGACGGCGCTTCCCTTCGCGCAATCGATTGGGCAAACGATCAAGTTTACCGGTGTCGTGATCCTCGGAAACGTTTTTGCCCTCTTGTTGCTGCTTGTCCCCGGCGTCAATCTGGTCGCATTCTTTGTGGTCAATGGCTATTTGCTTGGGCGGGAATTTTTCGAATTTGCCGCCATGCGCTTCCTGCCACCTGCTGATGCCAGGGCTCTCCGCAAGGCACGCGGCGGAACTGTGTTTCTCGGCGGTCTGGTGATCGCCTGTCTGCTTGCAGTGCCGATCCTCAATCTGGTGACGCCGATCTTTGCAACGATTTTCATGATGCATCTCTATAAGAGGCTTGCATCCGCAGCTGCAATCTGACGAACTGCTCTCCATAGGAGAGGGACATGCTGGACCTGCTCAACGAGATCGCTGACGCCGCGGCGGCAAATCCCGACAAGGGAGACGTCGCTGCCTATATTCCCGAACTTGCTGGTGTTGACCCCGATCATTTCGGGATATCCGTTGCCTTGGCCGATGGCGCCGTCTTTACCGCGGGTGACGCCGACGTTCCGTTTTCCGTTCAATCAGTTTCCAAGGTCTTTGCCCTCGCGTTGGCGCTCGGAAGGGTCGGCGATCAGCTGTGGTACCGGGTGGGGCGTGAACCCTCGGGACTGGCGTTTGATTCCATTCTGTTGCTGGAACGTGAGGACGGCATTCCAAGAAACCCGTTCATTAATGCGGGCGCGCTGGTAACGACGGACACCTATCTGGCAGGGTCCAGTCCACGCGAAGCACTCGGGGAGCTTGTCCGGTTTATTCGCGCGGCCGCGGATGACGACAGTATTCACATCAATGAAAAAGTGGCGCAGTCGGAACTTGCGACCGGTCACCGCAACTTTTCCCTGGCGCACTATCTTGCGTCCCACGGCAATCTGCGGTCCTCGGTCGACAAGGTGCTTGGAACCTATTGTCATCAATGCGCGATCGAGATGACCTGCAAACAGCTGGCCATGGCAGGCCGGTTTCTGGTTGATGCCGACGAAATGCCTCCGCTTGTGGCAACTGAACGCCGTCGCCGGATCAACGCTCTGATGATGACTTGCGGCCATTATGACGGTTCCGGCGACTTCGCCTTCCGCGTCGGTCTGCCCGGGAAAAGCGGTGTCGGCGGCGCAATACTGGCGATATCGCCCGGTCGGGCTTCGATAGCGGTCTGGTCACCCGGTCTTAACCGGTATGGCAATTCCAAGCTGGGCACCGAGGCAATGGAAACCTTCGCCAGGCGCACGGGATGGTCCGTCTTCGGATAAAAGGGCTCAAACATCGGATCGCAATCGGAGCCGGTTTGCAGGCCCGATTGCAATGAGCGGCTTTAACTTTCGTCTTCCGCCGAAAGCACGCCTGATTTGAACAGGATGCCGGCCGCGGCACCACCGACAAGCGGCGCGACAATGAACAGCCACACTTGTGCAAGTGCGCCCGGATTGCTGCCCACCCCTATGATGGCCGGGCCGAGGGATCTGGCCGGATTGACCGAAACACCGGTGACGTTGATGCCGACGATATGGATGACCACCAGGGTCAATCCAATGGCCAGACCTGCCAGGTGCGAAGGCGCGCCTTTTTGGGTGACACCCAGAATGCAGACCAGAAACAGAAAGGTTGCCACGACCTCAAAGACAAAGGCCGATACCATGTTGTATTCGCCGAAATTGCCGGCTCCCCATCCATTCTGGCCGAGACCGCCATCCCAGCCACTGGCTTTTCCACTCAGGATGATTGCCAGAACGGCAGCCCCGGCCAGGGCCCCGAGAATCTGGGAAACCCAATAGGTGACAAGCTCACCGGCAGGCATTCTTCCAGACAGGAAAACACCAAGGCTGACGGCTGGATTGATATGGCATCCCGAAATCATGCCGATGCCATAGGCCATCGCCACAATGGACAACCCGAACGCAAATGCAATTCCAAGAACATCGATTGACGTGGATCCGGTCCCCATTCCGGCGATAACAGCCGCGCCGCATCCGAAAAGGACAAGGGTGAAAGTTCCGACAAATTCCGCGATTGCTTTTTTCATATGACTTTCCTCCAAATCACGCAGGGAGTCCGATCAAGGTCACCAAAATGGTGGTGACGTTAACGACAGTTGCGCACTTTTGATCGGCTGGAAAGCAATTCACGTTGTGCGTTGCGGTAGGAGATTCTCGCAATTTTTGATCAAGGCAACAATCGTGAAGTTAAATAATATTCCGAATTCGTCTTTATGATGTTTTGACGCGACGCTTACTTGGCGCTAGAACGACTGAAGACAACGCTTTGATTTGCTTACGTTTGCGTAAGCGTAAGGTAGCGTCGTACGGGAGAGGAATTCCATGTCGAACGCCGATCTGCGAGGCAATCGCCCGCTGTCACCGCATCTTCAGATCTACAAACCGATTCTGACGATGGTTATGTCGATTTTGCACCGCATCACAGGCGCTGCGCTGTATTTCGGCACAATTCTCTTGGCCTGGTGGTTGATCGCAGCTGCCGCTGGCCCGTCCTACTTCGATTTTGTCAACGAGATCTATGGCTCCATCATTGGACGCCTGATCCTGTTCGGCTTCACCTGGGCTCTGGTGCATCACATGCTGGGCGGTCTGCGCCACTTCATCTGGGACATGGGTGCCGGTTTCGGCAAGGAAGCACGCGAATGGTTGGCGAAGGCCACAATCATTGGTTCCGTAACCTTGACGGTGATCCTCTGGATCATCGGTTACGCGGTTCGCTAAGGAGAGTGTCATGACGGATATGCGCACCCCGCTCAACAAGGTCCGCGGCCTTGGGTCTGCCAAGGAAGGCACCGATCATTTCTGGAAGCAGCGTGTGACGGCTGTCGCCAATGTGCTTCTGATATCCTTCTTCGTCATCCTCGTCATTGCGATGCAGGGTTCTACCCACGGAGAAGTCATCGAAACACTCAAGAATCCTCTCGTCTCGATCATCCTTCTTCTGGTGATCCTGTCCGGTGTCTATCACATGAAGCTCGGCATGCAGGTGATCATCGAGGACTACATTCACGGTGAAGGCCTCAAGTTTCTGACTTTGATGGCAAACACCTTCTTCTGCGCCTTTATCGGTTTCGGCTGCATCTTCGCAGTGCTCAAGATTGGCTTTGGAGGCTAACCCGTATGGCCAAGACTTATGAATTCATCGACCACTCCTATGATGTGGTCGTCGTCGGTGCAGGTGGCGCTGGCCTGCGCGCAACGCTCGGCATGGCCGAGCAGGGTTTGCGCACGGCCTGTATCACCAAGGTGTTTCCGACCCGTTCCCATACGGTGGCTGCTCAGGGCGGCATCGCAGCATCCCTGAAGAACATGACGCCGGACTGCTGGGAATGGCACATGTACGACACGGTGAAGGGGTCGGACTGGCTCGGCGATACCGATGCCATGGAATACCTCGCGCGCGAAGCACCCAAGGCCGTTTATGAACTGGAACATTACGGTGTGCCTTTCTCGCGGACCGAAGAAGGCAAGATCTATCAGCGCCCGTTCGGCGGTCATATGCAGAACTACGGTGAAGGCCCCCCCGTGCAGCGCACCTGTGCTGCGGCTGACCGGACCGGTCACGCCATCCTGCATACGCTTTACGGCCAGTCCCTGCGCCATAACGCCGAATTCTACATTGAGTATTTCGCGCTCGACCTGATCATGTCCGAAGACGGCGCTTGCCAGGGTGTGATCGCGTGGAACCTGGATGACGGCACCATTCACCGGTTCTCTGCCAAGATGGTTGTGCTGGCGACCGGCGGATATGGCCGTGCCTATTTCTCCGCAACTTCGGCGCACACCTGCACCGGCGACGGCGGAGGCATGGTTGCCCGTGCCGGATTGCCGCTGCAGGACATGGAATTCGTTCAGTTCCACCCAACCGGTATCTATGGCTCCGGCTGTCTGATCACCGAGGGAGCCCGTGGCGAAGGTGGCTATCTGGTCAACTCCGAAGGCGAGCGCTTTATGGAGCGCTACGCACCCTCTGCTAAAGACCTCGCTTCCCGTGACGTTGTTTCCCGGTGCATGACCATGGAAATCCGTGAGGGCCGCGGTGTCGGCAACAGCGGAGACCATATCTTCCTGCATCTGGATCACCTGGATCCGGCACTCCTCGCAGAACGTCTTCCGGGTATTTCTGAAAGCGCACGCATTTTTGCCGGTGTTGACGTGACCAAGGACCCGATCCCTGTCCTGCCGACGGTTCACTACAATATGGGGGGCATCCCCACCAACTACTGGGGTGAAGTCCTGAACGCGGATAGCGAGCACCCGAACCGAATTCAGGAAGGCCTGATGGCTGTCGGTGAAGCCGGTTGTGCGTCCGTTCACGGTGCGAACCGCCTCGGATCCAATTCCCTGATCGACCTTGTTGTGTTCGGCCGCGCTGCGGCAATCAAGGCAGCTGAAGTGGTCGATCCGAAAGAGGCTGTCCCGACACCAAGCGAAGCATCTTGCGAAAAGATCATGGACCGCTTTGACACGCTCCGGAACGCCAACGGTTCCGTGCCGACCGCAGATCTTCGGAACAAGATGCAACGCGCCATGCAGGAAGATGCTGCGGTTTTCCGTACACAGGAAAGCCTCGAAGCAGGCTGTAAGCGCCTCACTGAAATCTGGGGTGAGCTGAAAGACCTCAAGGTTTCCGACCGCTCGATGATCTGGAATTCCGATCTGGTGGAAACGCTGGAACTGGAAAACCTGATGGCCAATGCGATCACGACGGTCTATGGCGCGGAAGCCCGCAAGGAAAGCCGTGGTGCCCATGCGCGCGAAGACTACAAGGACGGTCCGTTTGCCGGTCGTGACGATGAAAACTGGCGCAAGCACACGCTTGCCTGGGTCAGCGACGCCGGCGAAGTCAAACTGGACTATCGTCCGGTCGTCCTCGATCCGCTGACCACGTTCGACGAAGGCGGCATCGACCCGAAAAAGATCGCGCCAAAGGCGCGCGTCTACTAGCGGGGACGGTTCGTGAACCAGGCGGCAACCCTTTTGGACACAAGCAGTCCGTTCGGCACATATCCGGCCGAACGGATGGTCCGGGCTGCCTGGCGTCTCGCCGATCGGCACGATCTTTCAAAGGGATTGCGAAAACGTATCCGGTCGTTGGTGGGCAAGGTCTTTAAAGGACCGTATGACATGGAGGCTGACGGTCTGAAGTTCCGGATTTATCCGGGAGAAAACTATGACGACCGCAAGATCCTGGCCAAGGGTCGCCTGCCGGAGCGTTCCGAACACAAGCTGATCGAACCGCTACTCGGCGATGGCAAGGTTTTTGTCGATGTCGGGGCCAATATCGGATCCTATTCGATCTTTGCGGGTGGCCTGGGAGCGCAGGTGCTGTCGATTGAGGCCAATCCGCAGACCGCGGACAAGCTCAGCTTCAACGTCACGGCCAATGACATGGCCAATGTCACCATCGTCAATTCGGCGGTTGGTCCACGGGAAGACACGTTGCCCCTCTGGCAGGAGCCGAGCAATTGTGGGTTCGCCACTTTTGTGAAGGACCTCACCACCGGCGAGTGGGCAGGGGACTGGTCGCCGACCTTTGTAAAGGTCCGTCCACTCACGGCCATCATCGATGAGCAGGGCCTTGCCGGGATCGACGTATTGAAAGTGGATGTGGAAGGATTCGAGGACCGAGTGGTCCTGCCTTTCCTGAGGCACGCGGACAAGAGCCTTTGGCCCCGCGTGATCCTTCTTGAAACAAATTGCCGGCCCTATTGGTCCGAGGATTGCCTGCCTGAATTGGCAAATCGCGGCTATCAGGTCACCGGCCAGACAGATGACAACATGATCTTTGCGCTTAAACTCTGAGCACAGGGATTTTCGGCCCAAAAAGCGTGAATGACGCGAAAAGGGCCCAACGCGGAGCAGTAATGAGATGGTTCAGCTGACGCTTCCCCGGAACTCTCAGGTGACGGAAGGCAAGGTATGGGACAAGCCGGAAGGTGCAACCAACCTGCGCGAATACCGTATCTATCGCTGGAACCCGGACGACGGGCGCAACCCGCGGGTCGATACCTATTTCGTCGATGCCGACAATTGCGGCCCGATGGTTCTGGATGGTCTTATCTACATCAAGGACAAGATCGATCCGACCCTGACTTTCCGCCGCTCTTGCCGCGAAGGGATTTGCGGCTCCTGCGCCATGAACATCGACGGTACCAATACGCTGGCCTGCACCAAGGGGACGGACGAGATTGCCGGTGATGTGGTCAAGATCTACCCCCTGCCACATATGGCGGTGGTCAAGGACCTGGTGCCGGACCTGACCCGATTCTATGCGCAGCACCGGTCTATCGAGCCATGGTTGAAGACCGTCTCTCCGGCACCGGAAAAGGAATGGCTCCAGTCGCATGACGACCGGGTCAAGCTGGACGGCCTTTACGAATGTATTCTCTGCGCCTGCTGCTCCACATCCTGTCCGAGTTACTGGTGGAATGGTGACCGGTATCTCGGCCCTGCCATATTGCTGCAGGCCTACCGCTGGCTGATCGACAGCCGTGACGAGGCAACCGGCGAGCGTCTGGACAATCTGGAAGACCCGTTCCGCCTTTACCGCTGCCACACCATCATGAACTGCTCGGAAGCATGCCCGAAGGGCCTGAATCCGGCCAAGGCGATTGCCGAAATCAAGAAGATGATGGTTGAACGCCGAGTCTGATTTCCAAAGTCATTGAACTATTGGGAAAGGCCGTCTTGGGGCGGCCTTTTGCTATTGGCAAACAGTAAAACAGCTGCTCGGATCGAGCAAAGTGAAGTCGCGGCGCAGTCGAGCCCGAAAGAGCCTGCACAAATACTGCAAGGCTTTTCCTGGAAAAGCCTTCAAATCCGCCGCAATTCGGTCCTGCAATTCCCCAAATAGCGCAGGAAGATCAACCCGTTGACCCGGTGTCCACCGATTTGGATACCTCAATTGGCGAAGGGTTGTGTGAATGACAAACGATACTGACAAACCATTTCCAGAAGCGTCTCCCGTCATGCGTACGGTGTCGAGAACGCGTTCCTTTCTGAATTCTCCGGCAGTCAAATTTGTACTGATCGGATTTGTAACCTTGATGTTGATGATACCCAGCACCTTTGTCTGGGTACTGGTGGAAGAACGGGCGGATCGGGCGCGGGATGTCGCCCGTGATATCGCGCGGTCCTGGGGAGGGACCCAGGAAATCAACGGCCCCTATCTGGTCGTGCCCTTCACCGAAACCTTTGAAACCGGTCCTGCGGAGAAACGCGAAACCAAAGTCGTTCGGCGCAGCGCAGTCCTGTTTCCACAAAGACTGGATGTGACCGGCGATATCACGGTGGAGGAGCGGAGAAAGTCAATCTACACGTTGCCCGTCTATCACAGCCGCATGAGCCTGAACGGGCAATTCACGGCGCCGCCTGCAAATACGTTTGAACCTGAACATGGCGGCGAGATCGAGGTTGCAGCTGACAAAGCCGTTCTCGTGATTGGCATTGGCGATGTAAGGGCTCTCAAAAGCGAAGTCGACATCAAACTCGATGGCTCACAGACCGTTTCCTTTGAACCCGGCTCAGGCCCGCTGGAGATTTCCATGTCTCCCAAATCCGGTCATTTCGCCAACCCGTCCGGGATCAATGCTGTGATTCCGGCGCTGAAATGGCGCAAGGGATTTTCCTTCGACATTCCGCTGCAGCTCAATGGATCCACCGCGATCTATATTGCACCTGCAGGCCAGACCACTCAGGTGCAGATGAAGTCCGATTGGCCTCACCCGGGCTTCACCGGTTCCTTTCTGCCGGAAAAGCGGTCGATTTCAGACAGCGGATTTGACGCCATCTGGACCATCCCCTACCTCGCGCGGGGAATTCCAAAAGTGCTGGAAACCTCTCAAATGCCGCTTCAGGACAAGCTGTTCGGTGTGAAATTCGTCGATCCGGTGAATTTCTACCAGACGATCTCCCGATCGCTTAAATACGCAATTGGTTTCATCAGTTTGACATTCCTGGCGGTATTCGTTCTGGAAATGCGATCTGGTTGGCGTTTTCACTGGATTCAGTATGGCCTGGTCGGTTTCGCCCTCATTGTCTTTTACGTGATGCTGCTCGCCTTTGCAGAACATGTCGGCTACGGCGTTGCCTATCTCATCGCTGCGGCTGCGGCGACTATTCTTAACGCCGCCTACATCGGTACATCGCTCAAGAGCCGTCTTGCGGGTCTGGTCATGTTCGCGGTCCTGTCGAGCATATTTGCCGTCTTGTTCGCATTGATGCGTGAGCAGGATTACGCCCTGTTGATTGGGTCTGTCATCGCCTTTGTCGCGCTGGCAATCACGATGTTCGTGACCCAGAAGATCGATTGGAGCGGCAACACCCCACGGCAGGGCGACAGTTCGGCATTGCCGACATAACATCAGGAACCGGACAATGGTCGATAAGGCGGGTCTTGCGATCCGCCTTATTTTGTTCGATATTTGTTCCTGAAGTCCAATTCCGTATGGAGGTGAAAATGCACAAGAGCCGGTTGGGTGATCTGGTGATCGATTGCGAAGGCGGTGATATCGACGAGCATGCAGAGTTCTGGGCCGGAGCTCTTGGACGAACGGTTGAAGCCGAACCAAAAAGTTCCAGGTATCGCCGGCTTTATGGCAAGGAAGGAGAGATCGGTATTCTGCTTCAGTCTGTCGAACATTCACCTCGTGTGCATCTGGACATAGAATCCGATGATCCGCAAAAGGAAGTTGCCCGGTTGCAAGAGCTGGGTGCAAAAATCGTACAAAAATTCGACCGCTGGGTGGTTATGGAGGCGACAAGCGGTCATCGGTTCTGTGTGGTTCATCCGCAACTTCCCGGATTTGAAGAAACGGCAAACACCTGGAGCGAATGAGTTTCTTCAGGATACCCATGGCTATGGCACGGGCTTCCAGCTGGCAGGGTTGATCGCCAATCGAATTAAGAAAGACGACGGGTTTGCCGAGGGCATGTCCGCAGGCCGCTTCCATGAGAGAATTTGCGCCGATGTAACCATCGACACCATGTTTGCGGTAATTGGCGATCAATACGATATCGCCTTGCCGGATAACGTCAAAATAGTCGTTCAGAAACTCCCGTTTGCGCGCGACCGCGCCTTCAAGATCAAGCATTTTCCAGTCCAGGCTGCGTTCTTCCGGAGCAGGTGTCGTCACCCGGAATCCGTTCTGGCGCAGTTTGTCGGCAAGGCTTTCCATTTCAGCGAGCGCCGACATGGAGCCGCACATAACGACATGAAGTTGAACGTCCGGCTTTGAGTGCAATGGTGAATTGGTCACGGTGTTCTCACGGCGATGTGCGGGGGTGCGAACGGAGTTGAGTTGTCTCCGCAGCCAAATGCGTTACCTCTAGCGGCAACAGA
>NZ_JAILWL010000174.1 GCF_025698965.1 Roseibium sp. | reverse complement strand
CAACAAGATCTGAATAACTTAAAGTTTAGATGACAAATGGCCCCCTCTTTAAATTGCGCTTGTTGCCTCGAAGCTCGAAGCAGTTGCGGTTTTCGACCGCTGCTCAATTTATCAAGGTCCCGCAGACGGAAGCTGGACAAACAAAAAGGGCGGCCCGGAAGCCGCCCTTTTCTCGATCAAGTTTCCTGAAAAAATCAGGCAGCAGCCTCATGCAGGCGGCTTTCAAAAGCCATCGTTCTGGTGAAGGGAGCAAGCGACTTTGCACCTGCCAGAACGGCAAGATCCAGAAGCGGTTCAGCAACAACAACCAGCATGTAGGCGGCACCGAAGGAGCCGACGGAAGCAAGGTTTTCAGCACCAAAGCCCTGGCCATAGAAAGCCCAGAAAGCAACCCAGGCAACAATGCCGCCCTGGTAAGCGGTGGAAAGAGCCAAAGCCTGCTTGTAGGAAACATCTACATAGGCGGTCTTTTCCGGGATGATCTTTCTAGCCAGCAGACTGACACCCCAAAGCGGAACGATCAGCGTGGTCAGGTTGATGCCGAATTGCGGCAGATCGAACGGTGCGAACAGGAAGCCCTGCAGAGCCAGTCCTGCGGCAAGGCCGACGGCAGCCGGCCCAGCTCCAAATATCAGGAACAGCGTTGCTCCGAGAATGAAGTGTACCTCGGAAACGCCAACCGGATAATGCGGCAGTGCCTCAAAAAACGCGAAGACGAGAAGCGTGGTAATGACGGAGCGAACAGCAAGACTGACAACACTGCTGGAGCGAACCGTATCCAGAGCCAGTTTGCCCAAAAGCCCAAATGAAACAGCCGCTGTGCCGTAGCTGAGCACCATTTTCGCGGGATCCACGATGCCGGGTTCAATATGCATTTTTTTCTCCTTTGCGCACCCTCCGTGCGCGGACAGGTTTCAATATCCGGCTTTGAAAAAGCCAATTGGATGGCAGGTTTCCTGGCTCGCGGGTCTCAGCTCCGCCCGCCTTCCCGGTCTCTGACAAGACCAGTGGCATCTAAGGCATCGCTCACCGCACACAGTTGCGGGGGCAGCCACGGATTTGGTCCCTACTGGGTACGCCTCACCGTGTTCCCATTTCATCCGCTTCCTCGACTGATTTGGCGGAACCATCGCAACGAGAAACCTGCTGATTTTCACAAAAACTGCAAGCACATTTTCGCCGCTATGCGCCTGATTGCGACATCGGAGGTTTTGGCGGTGGCAAGACACACTCACACAGCCGATGTGCCATACGCGAATTGGTCGCTCTCCGCTGAATGCCTGATGCTAAAAAAGACCTTGCAATCTCTCCACTTTGTTTCGGTGCACGCTCAGTTGCAGTCGGTTGCAAAGACTGACAAGGAACTTACTTCCACGAGAAGAAATCTAAATTCTTAATGATTTAGGAGTGAGTTTTTCCGTTATGAATCAAATACTCAACCACCCACGTAACAGTTCCAAGTTTTATTAAAACTTTAAATATTTAGGGTATTCACGAGCATTACTTGCACAGAATAATATTTACAGTAAAATTTAGTACCACAGCAACAATTCGAGAGAATTCGCAATGCCTTATACGAAACTAGGAGCGTTAATTGCTGGAATTGTATTCATCTTAGGCTGTATGCAGATCGCTGTAGCCTTTGCCGTTTCGACCGGCCTGATGGTAGAGCCAAGCCCCGGCCTTTTTCTTGGAAACTCGACAACAGGCGATGCAATCGACAGCGGTATCTTGAAAATTCTTGCAGCCGTTGCTTTTGGGATCATCACCGAAATCAGCCAGTCGGTTGCCAAGCAGTAAGAACTGACCAAAAGGTCGACACGCCTTTCGCATATCAAGTTCATTGAGATGAGGAAACGGTGCTTCCTGGCTTTCAAACAAGCCGACGAAAAATGCGGTCTGCATCCTGAGCTTTGCCTCGCGCCTTTCAAGATACCGCGAGGCATCAGGAACAGCCGACGGCCCTTTGCGCCCTTTAAAAGCCCGCTCCCCTCCGAACCTCGCTGCCCGGCATCGGTTGGGGCTATGGCTCACAGACTCTCCCGAAATCTTTCAGCCAAGTTCCTCTTGCCTCGCTGTGACGAATTGTATACAAGCGCACACAATAGATTTCCGGTACAACTCTTTCCGTGAAATTTCCTTCCCAGCTTCCGTATTTACTTTCGCAAGGCAGATTGCACCATGGCAAAGATCAAAGTCGACAATCCTGTTGTTGAACTCGACGGCGATGAGATGACCCGTATCATCTGGCAGTTCATCAAGGACAAGCTGATCCACCCCTATCTCGATATTGATCTTCTCTACTATGACTTGTCGATCCAGAAGCGCGACGAGACCGACGACCAGATCACTGTCGACGCCGCCAACGCCATCAAGGAGCATGGTGTCGGCATCAAATGCGCAACGATCACACCGGACGAAGCGCGGGTTGAAGAGTTTGGCCTGAAGCGTATGTATCGGTCTCCGAACGGAACAATCCGCAACATACTGGGTGGGGTCATTTTCCGCGAACCGATCATCATGCAGAACGTGCCGCGACTGGTGCCGGGCTGGACACAACCGATTATCGTCGGCCGTCATGCCTTTGGTGATCAGTACCGCGCCACCGATTTTACATTTCCCGGCAAGGGCAAGCTGACAATCAAGTTTGTTGGTGAGGACGGTACGGTGATCGAGCGCGACGTCTATGATGCACCGTCCGCTGGTGTCGCCATGGCCATGTACAATCTGGACGATTCCATCCGTGATTTCGCCCGCGCGTCCATGAACTATGCCCTGCAGCGTAAGGTGCCCTGCTATCTTTCAACCAAGAATACGATCCTCAAAGCCTATGACGGCCGTTTCAAGGACCTGTTCCAGGAGATCTATGATGCGGAGTTCAAGAGCAAATTCGCCGATGCCGGAATCTGGTACGAACATCGCCTGATCGACGATATGGTTGCCTCTGCCCTGAAATGGTCTGGTGGTTACGTCTGGGCTTGCAAGAACTACGATGGCGACGTTCAGTCCGACACGGTTGCCCAGGGCTTCGGCTCGCTTGGTCTGATGACGTCTGTTTTGATGACACCTGACGGCAAGACCGTTGAAGCCGAAGCTGCCCATGGCACCGTCACCCGCCACTATCGCCAGCACCAGAAGGGTGAAAGCACGTCCACCAACTCCATTGCGTCAATCTTCGCCTGGACCCGTGGCCTGGCGCATCGGGCAAAGCTCGACGGCAATGACAAGCTGGCCCGCTTTGCCAAGACCCTGGAAAACGTCTGCATCAACACGGTGGAATCCGGCTATATGACGAAAGATCTCGCCTTGTTGGTCGGTCCGGATCAGGGTTGGCTGACAACCACCGGGTTCCTCGACAAGATTGACGAGAACCTGCAAAAGGCGATGGCAGACCTTTAGTCACTTCGGCAATTGCCAAAGGAAAACGCTCCGGGTTCACTCCGGGGCGTTTTTTGTGCCGATTGTGTCAACACCGGTCGATGAGCAATTCATCTTGCTCCCGTTTCCGAAGTTGCTCTAGTCTCCGTTTCGTCGGGGATAAGGAGAACGAAGGTGCTGACGGTAACACGGCTGAAGACGTCCCTGATCGGCCCGATCGACCTCTCGCTGGAACCCGGCAGCTGTACCACCGTTTCCGGGCCATCGGGCGCCGGTAAATCCCTGTTTTTACGTGCAATCACCGACCTTGACGAAAGCGCGGGAACTGTGTCGCTGAACGGCAGGACCAAAGATGATTACCCTGCCCCTTTGTGGAGGAAGAAAATCGCTTATGTACCTGCCGAAAGCGGCTGGTGGGCCGAAAAGGTGCGTGATCACTTTGTCGACTCCCCGGATCTGCCTGCTCTCCTTGCCTCGGTCGGTCTTCAGGAAGCCCTCTCTTGGGAGGTTTCACGGCTCTCAACTGGCGAACGCCAACGTCTGGCTCTGGTTCGCGCGTTGCAACTCGATCCACAAGTCCTGCTGCTGGATGAGCCGACATCCGCACTTGATCCGGCATCGGTAGCGCAAGTGGAAGCACTTTTGAAAACCAGGGTTGCATCCGGCAACGCAATTCTGCTCGTGACACATGATCCCGAACAACCCGCACGCCTCAACGCCATTCCTCGTCGGATGGTTTCAGGCAGATTGTTACAAGACCAACACCAAAGGGCAGCACAGTGACCGGTTACCAGGTGCTCTCCTATTGGGATATTCTTGCAGCCTCCGTGTTCCTGATTTTGAACGCGGTCTTTTCGATTTCGCTCAACCTGGGACTGACACGATCGTTGATCGTCTCGGCCTTGCGCATGACAGTTCAGCTGCTTCTGGTTGGCTTGATACTGAAAGCAATTTTCTTTGCAGGTTCACTTCTTTGGACACTGCTCGCGGCTGCCGTGATGGTCGCCTTTGCCGGTCGGGAAGTCTGGGCACGGCAGAACAGGCGCCTGAAGGGTCTTTGGGGCCCCGGACTTGGCACAGCGGCTATGCTGATCGCGGGTGGTCTGATTACGCTTTACGGTCTCGCCGGACCGATCCGTCCGGATCCCGTTTGGTCGCCGCAATACGCATTGCCGCTTTTCGGCATGGTCCTGGGCAACACCATGACGGGTGTCAGCCTGGGCCTCGACACTCTGCACACGGCCCTTGCAAAAGGCCGGCGCGAAGTGGAGGCACAGCTTTTGCTTGGCCGGACCCGATGGGAAGCAACACGCCCTGCAGCCCGCCAGGCGTTGCGCTCCGGCTTCACCCCGATTATCAACTCCATGGCAGCGACCGGCGTTGTTTCCCTGCCCGGCATGATGACTGGCCAGATCCTCTCCGGAGTCGACCCTCAGCAAGCGGTGAAGTATCAGCTCCTGATCATGTTCCTGTTAGGTGGCTCCACGGGTCTCGGTGTGCTCGGTGCAACTTTTTGCAGCTTGTGGCGATTGACAGATACGAGGCACCGATTGCGGCTGGATCGTTTGAGCGGAGAAACGACATGATTGAACTGTTTGGCGCAGATTATTCGGTCTATGTGCGCTCGGTCCGATTGGCATTGCTTGAAAAAGGCGTGGACTACAGGCTTGTTCCCATAGATGTATTTGCACTTGGCGGTCCACCGGAAGAGCATCTGGAGAGACACCCATTCGGCAAGATACCGGCTTTCAGACACGATGATTTCTCGCTCTATGAAACCGTTGCAATCCTGCGCTACATCGACGAAGCATTTGCAGGTCTCTCCCTCCAGCCGGAGACACCCAAGCTACGCGCCCGCATGACACAAATTCTGTCGGTGCTCAACACCTATGCCTATCGCACCCTGGTCTGGGACATCTATGTTGAGCGGGTGGTGAAACCCGGGGAAGACGGGTCTGCCGACGAGGTTAAAATTGCCTCCGCCCTTGGTGAGGCCCGCAAGATCATTGCAGCCTTGGAAGCGCTGACGATGTCGGGTCCATTCCTGATAGGAGACCAGCTGACGTTGGCTGATTGCCATGCGGCTCCGATGCTCAACCTGTTTGCTGCATCCGAAGAAGGGACAATGCTGCTGGAGGCAGCACCCCGTCTTTCGAATTGGCTGACGGACTTCAGAACCCGGGAGAGTTTTCTCGCGACACAACCGGTCGGAACTGCGTAGCGCCACTCTCCATACCCTGACTTTCAACAAGCGTTAGTCACCAAGCGCAAAATCAAGGGCTGCCGCCGCGTGCAACGCTGAAGTATCAAAGGTTGGGACATCGAAGTCCTCAGCCTTCACCAGAAGACCAATCTCGGTGCAACCGAATATGACGCCATCTGCACCCTTTTGGACTTCACGTTGAACCACTTCCAGATAGGTTTCCTTGGAATCTGCCCAGACTTCTCCTCGACAAAGTTCTTCATAAATAATCCGATGCACCTCGGCCCGATCGTCATCCCCCGGAACGCGAACTTCAATGCCGTGCCTGTTCTTCAGGTGCCCCTTATAAAAATCCTGATCCATGGTGTAACCGGTGGCAAGCAACACAGGGGCGCGGCACCCCGCAGCCTTGATTGCAGGCGCTGTCGCATCCGCGATGTGAAGAAGCGGTATGTTCACCGCAGCTTGAACCTCTTCAGCCATCTTGTGCATGGTATTGGCACAGATCAGCAAACATTCCGCCCCGCCACGCTCCACACCGCGGGCAGCGTCAACCATCATCTCCGTTGCCCTGTCCCAGTCGCCGGCGGCCTGGGCAGCTGCAATCGCGGCAAAGTCGAAAGACCAAAGCAGGCATTTGGCCGAGTGCAAACCGCCAAGCCTTTCACGGCTCATGCGGTTGAGCAGCTGATAGTAGACGGCCGTGCTTTCCCAGCTCATACCTCCGAGCAGTCCAATGGTTTTCATGGTAGCCTCTCGTCGACCGTTTCAGGACAACCATCAACACGGAGGGTTGCCATGCTTGAATCCTTTTCTGAAGAAAAGTCTATAACGCCCTGTCTTTGTCGTCTTAAAATCATTGTTCTCGGTACAATTCTGCTCCTGTCCACTGCAATTGCCGCACTGTCTCAATCCGTTTACGAACCAGCCCGTGGGACAACCGAGAGAAAAGCCATCCTCAACGCGGTTCGGCCCCTGGTAGAGGCCCGAGTCGGACCACCGGTCGAATTCGTCGTTGGCTGGATGCGCGCCGGCAATGGCTGGGCCTTTGTTCAGCTCGACCCGCAGCGCCCGGGCGGCGGCGTGATTGATCCTGGGCAAACCGTTTACGCCAGCCAGATGGACTATATGGACGGCCTGGCAACCTATGCCCTGCTCCGTTACCAGTATGACCGCTGGAACCTGATCGATTTCGTCGTCGGTCCGACCGATGTTTTCTGGTCCGGAGATCCGCTTTACAGCCAGGTACCGCCTGGATTGACGCCATATTGAACTCGACTTAACGAGATCGGTTGAGCAACAGGTTCGAACCAATGAATACAACTGAAACATCAGCGCAAAGCCCGTCGGCGGGATACTGGCATCTGTGGTGCGACACAGAAGGTGTCACTCATCAAAGTCACTGCCGGTTTGATCATCTCGACCTGAAAACCTTCGCACCGCCCGCAAAGGATCTGTGGGTCAAGCAGCTGGCTGCGAACCCGGAAGACATAACCATCCTGATACTGCAGCCAGGAACGCTCGACTGGCACAGAAACCCACAACCCCAATGGATCGTTCCGCTTTCAGGCAGCTGGTTTGTCGAAAGCATGGATGGAACCCGTGTGGAGATGGGCCCAGGTCAGCTGTCATTCGGGGAGGATCAGCTTGCCAAACCAGACGCGAGCGGCCAAGTGGGACATTTATCCGGTGTGATCGGCAAGGAGCCCAGTGTTCTGATGGTTGTTCAAATCAAGGACGCGCCACGGATTGGAGCAGCCTGCCAGGTCGACTGAAGGCAAGGGCCTGAACGCCTACTTGGCCGGATCCTTTTCCGGGGTAAGACCGTCTTTGAAGGACAATTCAGGTTCTTCCCTGGCATCTTCAGCCGACGCGTAAACCCCGGCTTGCTGGAGTTCTTCTTCCGCAATCTCTCCAAGAACCTTCTTGCCCGCAGCAACACGCTCGCGAGCCTCCGCCATGATCTTCTTGGCCAGCGTTTCGTCCCTGTCCATCAGTTGCTGCAAGGCATCGGCCTCCAGCACCAGAAGCTGGCAATCGCGATAGGCGAGAACGTTGGCCGTTCGTTTCGTTTGATTGATCAGGGCGAGCTCTCCAAAAAAGTTGCCCTCCCCGAGATAAATCGTATCGTGCTGCAGCTTGATCTCCACTTCGCCGTTGGAGATGAAATACATGCGGTCCGCAACATCACCGACGGCAGCTATTGTCCCGCCCTTGCGTACGCTTTGTGCCTGCAGCAGCTTTGCCACCTCGGCGATTTCGGTTGCTTTCAGGTCTTCAAACAGGGGAACACGTGCGACCATAGACCAGGTCACCACAAAATCCCGACTGTGAATTTCACGTGCAAAAGCGGATGCGATGATGCCAACCGGAAGCGCGATCAAGCCGTACCCCATCAGCATGACGATGCTGCCAACCATTTTACCAAGATTGCTGACCGGCACGACGTCCCCGTAGCCAACAGTGGTAACAGTGGTAATCGCCCAATAGATACCGTGCAGAATGCTTCGGAATTTCTCGGGCTGAACATTATGCTCGATCAGATACATCAGCGTTGCAGCCAGCAGGATCACTCCAAGAATGATCATGCTGGATCCGATCAAGGCCTTTCGCTCGGCAGCAATCGCAGAAATCAGTGAGCGCAAGGCCGGTGAATACCTGGCAAGTTTCAGGAACCGCAGCAACCGGAGTATGACGACAACCGTGAACGCTTGATTGGGCAGGAACAATACGAAGATCAGCGGAAGGGCTCCGATAAGGTCGACGATCGCATCCGGCTGAATGGCATAACGCACCCGCGACCAGAAAGGGCCGTATCGGCGCAACGGCGGATGCATGTCGGCCACATAGAGGCGCAAAACATATTCGATCAGGAATATGAAGCCGCTTCCAAGCTGCAGAAACCGCAGATGATGTCCGAACGTGGTGCGGACCACAGGCACGGTTTCAAAAACCGCCAAGACTATGTTGAGGAGAATAAGAGACACCAGGACTTGGCGCAGGGTGCGCGCCGCCACTCTTCGTTTTCCCGTGTCTTCGAGCACTTCATATAGTGCCCGCTTGAAATCCTGGCCGTGCACGCCGCACTCCGTTTTTCGAAACCCGGCCTGAACCCCGACCGTATCTTCTTGAATAACCTTACAATAGTTAAATTCAAAACCAACCAAAGGACAGCTTCACGCTTCGCGCGCGAAGCTGTGAGCGCCAGTTGCAGGAACGTGATTGGGCAAAAATGTCGCAGGCCCCATCTCTAAGAGTGCAAGCCACACACTTCGAGGAGGGAAACATGACTATCGACACGGATAAAGTCCGAGCAGCCGAAACAACGCCTCATCACGTTGTTCTGAAAATGTTGGTCGCGTCAACGGTTCTTGCCGCAGCGGCATTGGCGATCACCGCCGTTCTGCATTAGTCTCGATCCAGCAGTCACAATGAAAAAGGCGTGCCTCATGGCACGCTTTTTCATTTTCTGGTCAAACCGATTCTCTCCATCAACGGTATCAAGCCTTCAAGATTTTGCCTTGATTGGCCACGCAGGCCTTTGCGGAATGCTTGCAAAAGCCGCAATAACCTCGGCTTTCTCCAAGTCACAGGACAGCCACAGTTAGCCTGCAAGTCTAGGTAGTTCCCCAAGAGACAGAATTACCGCAAATCGACATGATAAGAAAAATTGCCTTCGGCCTCATTCTGCTGGGCCTCGCTCTCTATCTCGTCAACGCTTCCTGGCTGGCGTCTCCCAGTGGAGACGGTGAATACACAATCATTTCTCATCGCGGGGTGCACCAGACCTATGACCGAAGCGATCTGAAACGCGACACTTGTACAGCTTCCCTGATTCATCCACCTGAACATTCCATGCTGGAAAACACGATTCCGTCCATGGAGGCGGCATTTGCTGCGGGCGCAACAGTTGTCGAAATTGACATTCACCCGACAACAGACGGTCGTTTCGCGGTTTTTCACGACTGGACAGTGGACTGCAGAACCAATGGAACCGGAGTCACGCGGGACCACAGTCTGACAGAGCTCAAGGCACTTGACATCGGGTATGGCTACACTGCTGATGAGGGCAAAACCTTTCCGTTCCGCGGTAAGGCCAGAGAGACCGTGCCGTCCCTGGAAGAAGTTTTTAAGACATTCCCGGACGGTCAGTTTCTGATCAACTTCAAAAGCAATGATGTCACCGAAGCCGATCGTCTCCACGCTCTTTTAGAAGATCACCCGAGTTGGCGACCACGTGTCTGGGGTGTTTATGGCGGTGCAGCGCCAACTCAGCAGATGGAAAAACTGGTTCCGGGCATGCGTGGCTTTACCACGGCAGATACAAAAAACTGCGTCAAGGCTTATGTGGCGCTTGGCTGGTCCGGTTATGTGCCTGAAAGCTGCCGGCACATGCAAGTTCTTGTACCGTCCAACTACGCAAAGTGGCTCTGGGGCTGGCCGAACCGGTTTTTGAAAAGAATGGCCGATCATGACACTGAGGTTGTTCTCGCCGGCCCTCCCAAAGGCACAGGTGGTCTCGATACGCTTGAGCAGCTTGAGTTCATACCCGACGGTTTCTCAGGGTATATCTGGACCAACAAGATTGAAACGACAGGGCCGGCACTCGGCAAGAATTGAGATTTCAAAGCAAAGGGCGGGACACTGGCGTCCCGCCCTCTCCAGTTCAACGTTCTGATCTTTAACCGCCTCTAGAGACCCGTCAGATGGTTTTCGATGGCCGCGATAGCGCCGTCGGCCTTGCTACCATCCGGGCCGCCGGCTTGAGCCATGTCCGGGCGTCCGCCACCACCCCGCCCACCAAGGGCTTCCGATCCGATCCGAACCAGATCGACCGCGCTGACTTTGTCTGTCAGATCCTTGGTAACGGCGGTCACGATGGCCGCCTTGCCGTCATCGGCGACATTGATCAGCACAATCACGCCAGATCCCAATTGCGCCTTGGCGTCATCAGCCATGCCTTTCAGGTCTTTCGGATTGATCCCTTCCACGGTTCTGGCCATCAGCTTGAAGGCACCGGCGTCTTTAACCGGAGCCCCCCCGTCGCTTCCACCGCCGCCCATGGCCAGTTTCTTCTTCGCGTCCGCCAGTTCCTTTTCCAGGCGACGGCGTTCTTCTACCAGCTGGGCAACCCGCGCCGGAACATCGTCCGCACCGATTTTCAACATTCCGGCAATCTCCCGCATGCGCTTGTCCTGCGCATCCAGATAAGTTCTGGCCTCGGCTCCCGTGAGAGCCTCGATGCGGCGCACGCCGGCGGCAACTGCCCCTTCTGAGACCAGCGTAACCAGACCGATATCACCAGTTCGCCGGACATGGGTACCACCGCAAAGTTCCAGGGAATAAGGCTTTCCTTCACTCGGTCCATGAAGCGCTGTGCCCATGGAAACCACGCGAACCTCTTCACCGTATTTTTCGCCAAACAGTGCCATTGCACCGGCCTCAATGGCATCATCCACAGCCATCAATCGGGTTTCTACAGGCGCGTTTTGCAGAACGATTTCGTTGGCAAAGGTTTCAACCGTGGCCAGTTCTTCATCACTCATCGGCTTGGGATGCGAAAAGTCGAAGCGCAGACGCTCCGGCGATACCAACGACCCTTTCTGCGCAACATGCGTACCCAGCACTTCCCGCAGTGCTTCGTGCACCAGATGGGTTGCGGAGTGGTTGGAGCGAACCGAACTCCGCCGGGCATGATCAACCTGCAATTCAAGCGCAAGCCCCGGAACCAATTCCCCTTCCTCTACAGTGACGCTGTGCACAAACAGACCGTCGGCCTTCTTCTGCGTGTTGGTCACGAGGATTTTCACATCGGTCCCGATCATGACACCTGTATCGCCAACCTGACCACCGCTTTCACCGTAAAACGGTGTCTGATTCAGGATCACGTAGCCGCTTTCTCCAGACGCCAGCTTGTCGATTTCCTTGTCGTCCGAGGCCAGCGCCTCAACCACACCTTCCGCTGTTTCCGTTTCGTAGCCCAGGAAGTCGGTTGCGCCGTGTTTTTCCTTCAGGGCAAACCAGACAGCTTCCGTTGCAGCGCCGCCGGATCCGGACCAGGCTGCACGAGCTTCCGCTT
>NZ_JAILWL010000173.1 GCF_025698965.1 Roseibium sp. | reverse complement strand
TCTCGCAAAAATTCTCTGACAGTTAGAAACCTTCCCCGTCTGAGTGGTTCCGCAGGCATTATAAGGATTACTTCTTTCGTGGTCGGGTTCGCTTCAAAATCCTGGCAAACCGAAGCGGGGACCTGTCCTCGATCCAGGTGATTGCGTTGTTGAGGTGAGGTCTGTTGCGCCGACGGCTGCGCAGCATGCGAGCGGCGCTGCGGCTGGTGCCGACAATGACAATCATGCCAAGAGCCATCAGCGGTACACCTGTCGGGATCGGTAACCAGACCGTCGCAAGGCCGAGCAGTATCAGCAGTGCTGCCAAGGACCACCACAGGAGTTTCATGTCAAACCATATTCACGTCCGGGACAGCCACCTTTACCGCAGGCTGTGAGACGGAATTATGAATGTCGAAGCTCCTTCACAACACAGGCAATCTGACGACCTGGTCAGATCATACTGTCGAGAAGGCTTTTGCTGCCGGCATGAACAAGGCGATAGACTTCTTCGAAGCCGTCGGGACCGCCGTAATACGGGTCAGGGACATCCATTTGCGAGGCTTCCAGAAAGAGCCGAATATTTGCACGCCCACCAGGTGTCATGGCCTTCAGGGACGAGAGGTTTCTTCCGTCCATGGCCAGGATGGTGTGAAACCTGTCGAAATCCTCCGGTTTAATCTGCCTGGCTTGCTGGCTCGAAATGTCGATCTCGTATTTGGCAGCCACTTCAATCGAACGACGATCCGGTGGATCTCCTACATGCTAGTCACCGGTACCCGCAGAATCGATCAGGAACCGGTCCCCGAGACCTGCCTGTTCTACAGCTGACCTGAAAACTCCTTCGGCGAGCGGTGAGCGGCAAATGTTACCAAGGCAGACAAACAAGACGGCGTGGGACAAATATCTCTCCTTTAATCCGGGCTGGCCTCACCGTGCGATTTTTAGGATGAAATTGTAAACCCGGTGATCATCAGGTTTCTATTTCCAGCCACCGGAGTTCTCTGATCGCCTTCGCCCTGTCATCCGGTTAGACTATCGATCAGAACGAATTGGATTTCCGGGAGGAACATATGGTTGAAAGATTAAAGCCGGAGGATCGGGCGGCCGGTCTCAAGAACCTGTCAGAGTGGCATCTGTGCGAAGGTCGCGAAGCGATCTCGAAATCCTTCAGGTTTCACGATTTCTGCGAAGCTTTTGGATTCATGGCACAAGTTGCGCTGGTTGCGGAGAAGATGAATCACCATCCGGAGTGGTCGAATGTCTATCGCAGTGTCGATATCACGTTGGCGACGCATGATGTCGATGGCTTGAGCCAGCTTGATCTGGACCTCGCCGCCCAAATTGACCGGATTGCAGAAAGGGCCTGATCGACGTTTTGAAGCCGGTCGTGATTTCAGGAGCCTTTGGAAAGAAGGAATCTGTGGCCGGTGTCGGTTCGCTCACTCACGACAAGTGTATGGCCGTTTTCCTTGCAGAAATGGGGAATGTCGATTTCCGCCATTGGATCCGTGGTGAGCACGGTGAGCTGGTCACCATTGGACAGTTTAGTCATCGCCTTGCGCGTTTTGAGAACCGGCAAAGGGCATTTCAAGCCCTTGAGATCAAGAATGGTTTCGGTCACTGACGACTTTCCCGGGTCTGATGGCAAATTTACAGCATGCGACCATATTCAATTTCGATTTCGTATGACAGGGGGCGCGAAAACCCAATTGGACTTTCAGTCGGCGTGCGCAACTCCCAACTAAGTGCTTCGACTGCTTGAACGCGGCGGCAACATGAATGCAAGTTGCTCCTGAACTCGCTTGTGGAAATGGAAAACAAACAATGACCGATCAACTCCCTTCATCCCTGGATATTCTCGATTTCTGGTGGCAGTCCGGGCCGTCAAAATGGTTTGCAAAGGACGACAAGTTCGACACCACCTGCCGGGATCGGTTTCTAGAAGCCATCGATGCGGCAAAATCGGGGGAGCTTGATCACTGGATGGAGACAGCCGATGGTGCGTTGGCTCTCTTGCTGTTGCTTGATCAAATGTCACGAAACGTTTTCCGGGGAACACCGGACGCCTTTGCCGCAGATCAAAAGGCCGTGGCTCTCGCGGAAATCGCTCTGGAAAGAGGTTATGATCGAGCTTTTCCGAAAGAAGCTCGCGGCTTTTTCTTTCTTCCGTTCGAACATTCTGAGAATATTTCTCATCAGGAAAAATCCGTCGACCTTGCACGCGTTCTCGGCGACAAGGAGCTTTACCATTACGCGCTGATTCATATGGACGTTATCCGTCGGTTCGGCCGGTTTCCGCATCGGAACAAGGTTCTTGGGCGAACGTCGACACCGGAAGAGTTGGCTTATCTGGAGGCCGGAGGGTTTTCGGCCTGATTGTGACACTCGATCCCGGGTGAGGCGCTCTGCAGCGCCTGCATCCGGGCTGCAGGTTGTTGAAATCCTGCCTTTTGCATAAGCATGTTCAATTGACTATTTTTTGATCATCGTAGTTTTGCCTGTATAATAATTAGGCAAATTTGTTGCCTTCAAGACGATCAATGCATGCGCTTGCCTGAAGCGAGATTCAGAATGCAGCGATGGATTTATCGCAGAAATCTGCAGATTTTATCCCCCTAAATCAAAACTGGCACGGTCTTTGATTAGTAGGTGTCGACGCTGGCCCGGATCCCTGAAGCACAGGGGACGCCAGAGACCTGAGAAGATCCTTCCAGAGGGACATCAAACAGGCGCGTTTCCGGGACGGTCGGCTGAGCTTCTTCGAAGGGAAGAGGCACTACACAGGGGAATGGAACGAGCAATGAAAATAGTGATGGCCATCATCAAGCCGTTCAAGCTCGACGAAGTGCGTGATGCGTTGACCGGCATCGGCGTCCAGGGGCTGACGGTGACCGAGGTCAAAGGCTATGGCCGCCAAAAGGGGCATACCGAGATTTACCGCGGTACCGAATACGCGGTCAGCTTTCTCCCGAAACTGAAAATTGAAGTCGCGGTCGACGCATCCTCTGTCGACAAGGTTGTCGAAGTGATCACCGGCGCCGCCAAGACGGGCCAGATCGGTGATGGAAAAATCTTCGTTCATTCGATCGATCAGGTCGTGCGCATCCGCACCGGCGAAACCGACGCCGAAGCACTGTGATTTAGGTAAGGAAACGTATCATGAAAAAACTTGTCGCTAAGGGCGCGACGACGCTTGCAGTGTTGAGCCTTTCGGCTCTGCCGGTTCTGGCTCAGGACACTGCCGCTGCAGCCGAAGCTCCGGCCGTGTCGCCGGAAGTCGCCTATATCTTCAACACGCTCTTGTTTCTCATCGGCGGCTTTCTTGTCATGTTCATGGCGGCTGGTTTCGCCATGCTTGAAGCTGGTCTTGTGCGTTCCAAGAACGTTTCCATGCAGTGCCTGAAGAATATCGCACTCTACTCCGTTGCAGGGCTGATGTTCTGGATCACCGGCTACAATCTTATGTATTCCGGCGTTGATGGTGGCTTTATCGGTTCCTTTGGGCCGTATTCGTTCGATCCGGTCGGTGGCAACGCTCTGGATACCGGTTATTCCACGGCATCGGACTGGTTCTTCCAGATGGTCTTTGTCGCGGCGACTGCTTCCATCGTGTCCGGTACTGTTGCGGAGCGCGTCAAGCTCTGGCCGTTCCTGATCTTCACCGCCATCCTGACGGGCATTTTGTATCCGATTTCCGGTTCCTGGCAGTGGGGTGCCGGCTGGCTTTCCGAAATGGGCTTTTCCGACTTCGCGGGCTCGACCATCGTTCACTCCGTAGGAGGCTGGGCCGCCCTGGCCGGTGCATTGATCCTTGGTGCCCGGACCGGCAAATACGGTGCCGATGGTTCCGTGCACCCAATGCCCGGTTCGTCCATGCCGCTCGCAACCCTCGGCACGTTCATTCTGTGGCTCGGCTGGTTCGGCTTCAACGGTGCTTCTCAGCTTGCAATGGGTTCGATTGGCGACGTAACGGATGTTTCGCGCATCTTCGCCAACACCAATATGGCCGCAGCTGCAGGTGTCGTGGTCGCCATCATCCTTACGCAGGTTCTTTACAAGAAGGTCGACGTGACCATGGCGCTGAACGGCGCGCTGGCCGGTCTGGTGTCCATCACCGCTGAGCCTCTGGCTCCGAGTGTCTGGCAGGCTGTCTTCATCGGCGGTGTCGGCGGGGCAATCGTGGTCTTTGCAGTGCCGATGCTTGACAAGCTGAAAATCGACGACGTTGTCGGCGCAATTCCGGTCCACCTGATTGCAGGTATCTGGGGCACCCTCATCGTTCCGCTCTCCAACGACGGTGCTTCCTATGGCACCCAGATCGTCGGCATCGCGGCCTATGGCGTGTTCACCTTCGTTGCCAGCGGTATCGTCTGGTACGTCCTGAAACTCGCAGTTGGCGTCCGGGTCTCCGAAGAGGAAGAGGCAATCGGTCTCGACAAAGTGGAAATCGGTGTCGAAGCCTATCCGGAATTCGGCACAGGCTCTCAGCGCCTCTGATCGACGGCGCAGAAAAAGATATCTCCCTGCGGTCTATTGGCTCAGATCGCAAACTTGAAAAGCCCGGAGGCAACTCCGGGCTTCTTTTTTTGTTGGCAATGCCCAAGAATTGTGGATCCGGCAGCCTGAATCGGCATGAATATATGCCAGAATCTGTCGCGCGCTCTTAAAACCAAGAGTGTCATTCAAGGACAAATTGAGTTCCGCACAATAATTAGTCACATGATGATTAAATGAGCTGTCTTTTCAGCCGTACGAACATGATGAGGAAGCCTCCTGTTTAAATAATCGGCTGAATTCTGCCTCTTTCAAGCGCTTTTGCCTGATTGGCATGCAAATTGATACGCCATGATCCCAATGAGCAAAAACAAGCGGCATTTTGCCTAATTGGGGGTCACTCATGGAAACATCTGCTGTCGGCGGAGACGTCTTCTTCGTCCTGGTCGGAGCCATTCTCGTATTCGCCATGCATGGTGGGTTTGCGTTTCTGGAAGTCGGCACGGTCCGTCACAAGAACCAGGTCAACGCGCTGGTCAAGATCTTGGTCGACTTTGCGCTTTCAACGGTCACCTATTTCTTCGTCGGATATGCATTTGCCTATGGAACCACGTTTCTTGTCAGCGCGGCGACGCTGTCAGGCGGCGGTGAAGGGTTCGAACTTCAGGGCCTCACCCTTGTAAAGTTTTTCTTCCTGACCACTTTCGCGGCAGCCATTCCGGCAATCATTTCCGGCGGTATTGCCGAGCGGATGAAGTTCTGGCCACAGTGCCTGGCTACCGTGGCGCTGGTCGGCATCGTTTATCCGTTGTTTGAAGGCATCGTCTGGAACGGCAATTTCGGTTTTCAAGCCTGGCTGGAAGCACAGTTCGGCGCCGGTTTTCACGACTTTGCCGGTTCGGTCGTCGTCCATGCGGTCGGAGGCTGGATCGCCCTTGCCGCCGTGTTGCTGCTTGGAGCGCGCATGGGACGGTATGACCGCAACGGCCGTCCGATCGGAATACCGCCTTCCTCCCTGCCATGGCTTGCGATGGGGTCCTGGATGCTCTGCGTTGGCTGGTTCGGCTTTAATGTCATGACCGCAGGCTCTTTGGAGGGTGTTTCCGGTCTTGTCGCCATCAATTCCCTGATGGCGATGGTCGGTGGCATTCTGGTTGCTCTAATTGTCGGCAAGAACGATCCCGGCTTTGTCCACAACGGTGCACTGGCCGGACTTGTGGCGGTCTGTGCCGGTTCCGATGTGATGCATCCGGTGGGAAGCCTTATCGTCGGCGGTGTTGCCGGTGCAATTTTCGTCATCGGGTTTGAAATCTGCCAGAACAAGCTGAAAGTCGATGACGTGCTCGGCGTCTGGCCACTGCACGGTGTTTGCGGTGCCTGGGGTGGCATCGCGGCGGGCATTTTTGGGTTGGAAGCTTTCGGTGGACTGGGCGGCGTCGCTCTGATGTCGCAGATTATCGGCACTGTTGCGGGAGCAGCCTATGCACTGGTTGCCGGTTTCATCGTCTACGGTCTGTTGAAATCAACAATGGGGCTGCGTCTGTCGCCTGAAGATGAACACAGAGGTGCCGATCTTTCGATCCACAAGATCAGCGCCAGCCCGGAGCATGACCTCGGTCGTTAAGTGTGATCTCAACAAATAAAAAGGTCGCTCTTAGTTGGGTGCCCTTTTTGCTGAACTCCATATTACACCAGACTTCGAATTCACACTGGAGTTCGGTCGCCTAGCAGCAGCTCCGCCAGATTGTCGTGACTGGCGACAACACGATGCGCACCTGCCGAATGCAGCTGCTTCTCATGTCCCTCATGAGAGTGACCGCCACCGACAAAACCCCAAACGGTCATTCCGGCAGCAAGGCCGGCTTTAACACCATTGGCGCTGTCTTCGATGACCAGCGCTTTTGCAGGTTCAACTTTGAGTTTTTCAGCGGCAAACAGAAACAGGTCCGGTGCCGGTTTGCCGTTTTCGACCTGTTCCCCGGAATAGATATGGGGTTCGAAAAAGTTGTAGAGACCGGTGTGCTGAAGTTTGTGGATCAACCGGTGGAGGCGCGAGGAAGAGGCAACTGCGCGGAGACCTTCGTGAGAGTCGAGAAGCTGTTTGATGCCCGCAATTTCGGAAAGCTCGCGGTCGATCCGTTCCGTCGCCGCAGCGTCAAGTTCAGGCCCGAAAGTGTCGGGCAAGGGGCCCTTGCCGAGCGCGCGATAGTCCCGGTCGAGCGCTGCCCAGAAGTCGTCCGCACCTAGTCCCTGAAACCGGTCCATATACTCGTCCACGTCATATTGAAGTCCGATCCGGGCCAGGTGCTCTCGTTCCACATCAACATAGATTTTTTCCGAGTCGACCAGAACACCGTCGCAATCAAACAGGATCGCTTCAAACTTCATGTGCAAATTGCCTTTCAATGTGAGCCGTCAAACAGTCCTTTGACCACCTGTCTCTGAAACAGAATGACAAGCAGTGCCGGAGGCAGAATAGCGACGATCGCAAGCATCATTCCGGACAGGCTCGTGCGTCCGAAAAACTGCATTCCCCGGACAACCGTGTAGGTGCTTTCCTGTGACGTAACGATGACTGGCCAGAGATACTGGTTCCAGCCGGTAACGAATGAAACAAGAAACAAAGCACCTGCGGTCGGCAACGACAGGGGGACCAGAATATCCCTGAAGAATTTCCACGGACCCGCACCGTCAAGACGACTGGATTCCAGAAGCGTTTCGGGAATCGTCAACAGGAACTGCCGGAAAAACAGCGTACCGAGCCCGGAGGCCACGAGAGGTAAAATAAGGCCCGCGCGTCTGTTGACCAGACCGAGCTCGGCCACGACCGCATAGGTCGGCAGGAAACGCGATTCCAGTGGCAGCATCAGCGTCAGCAGCAGTACCGCGAATATTGCTGTTGCGAATTTCACCCGAAAATAGATCAGCGCATAGGCCGCGAGCAGCGACAGAATCACTTTCAGCCCCGCGAAACCGGCACCCAGAACGAAAGAATTCCAGAGCATTGCAATCGCGGTAATGTCTCCGGAAAAACCTGCGCTCGACGTGAGGAACGATCCATAATTCTCAAGTGCGTGACTGCCGGGATCTAGGCGCGGCATCATGGGACTGCCAGCCTTGTGGGTTGTGGCCGCAAACAGGGAATAGACCGGCAGCACCATCAGCAGAGCGCCGGTAATCAGAATAACATGATCAATGAATTGCGCGTGCCAGCGCCGCCATGAAGGCATTGGAGGGAAGTCCTTAAATCAATCCGCGTGGATAATCCCTTAGAGCATTTCACGTGGTTGTTGAATTGTTTTCACCGACAGTTGCTTTCATCACTGCCTGCGACCGTCCATGGCGCTGTGCTACAAAACTACGATCCCGGAATGTTTGGCCTTGTGCTCGGGTTCGACGTGGATCGTCACCCGCGCGCCGGGAACGTCTTCGGCAATCGCTTCCTCGATCCTGTCGCAGATGTCATGTGCCGCCTCGACAGACATGGTTCCCGGGACCACAAGGTGAAAATCGATAAAGGTCGATTTGCCCGCAATCCGGGTTCTGAGATCATGTGCCTCCAGAGCGCCTTCGCCGTGTTCCGATATCTGCAAGCGAATCTTTTCCAAAACATCGACGGAAGCCGCTTCGTCCATCAGGCCGCCGACAGATTCCTTGACCAGTTCCCAACCGGACCACAGCACCAGCAATCCCACGATTACCGCCAGGATTGGATCCAGAATTTTCCACCCCGTCGCCAACACAAGAATAACGCCTGCAAGAACGCCTATAGAACTGAAGACGTCCGTCATCAGATGCTTGCCGTCTGCAACCAGCGCCGGTGATCTGGCCTTTCTTCCATAGGACATCAAGTATCGGGCCCAGCCGCCGTTTATCAAAGCTGCGGCCAGGTTCATGGCTATGCCGGGAAGCGAATACTCCGGGTTGTCGCCTCTGACAAAACCGATCCATGCAGCGTGAAAGATCGAGATTGCTGCCAGAACAATCATGACGCCAACCAGTACCGCAGCGAAATACTCCGCCTTGTCGTGACCATAGGGGTGGTTGCTGTCGGCAGGCTTTGAAGCAAACCAGATGGCGGCCAGGGCTGCAACGGAAGACGCAATGTTGACGGTTGTTTCCAGCGCGTCGGAATAAAGCGCGACAGACCCTGTCAGCAGATAAGCGCCGATTTTCAGGCCTAGCACCAGAATACCGATCACGATGCTAGCAAAGGCAGTCCGGAGCCTGAGCTTTAGGTCCATTCCAATCCCCCAGATCAACCAGCTTGCCCGCGCATTTTATCGACGGGCGATGAGGCGCTGATCTCGTGGCGCAAGGGGTATCAGTTTTTGGGAAGGTTACAAGATGTCACGTGCTCTTAATCCCGCAGATTCTTCGGAGAAAGCAACACGGGCTGAAAGTTGAGGTGAATTTGGGTTAAAAACCGCCGCGCCAATCCATCACGGCAGCGCCGATTATCCTGCCGGGCCCGTCCTGGTCCTCAAGCTGGATGAGGATCGCACATCTAGCATCGCCCTTGAGATTCAGCTGAGACTTCGGCATGCGGAAGGTTTCTGAGCCACCGGACCACATTCCAATAGGCTGCAGGTTGCGAACTACGTTGACATATTTGATTTTTCGCCCGGCATTTTCTCCGCGGCCAATGTCGACGGTCGCTTCGTCGTCAATGCGCAGGAAATAGACGGTCGCCATCTTCGCACCTTCGGGCAGGGTGCCCTCTACCTTTGCCTGTACAGCCATGTCGGTGATCTTGAGATCGACTTCGGTCGTGAACGGCTCGCTTCTTTCGAGCGCGGACCGGACCTGGGGTTCGCGGCTGCCGACAACGTGTTCCTCACCATTGACGACCATTTGCGGGGTGTAGACGGACCGGTCACCCCGGCGAGCCGCATAGGCGCGTTGCCGTTGGGAATAGACGGGGCTGGCGAGCGTGTCCTTCCAGCCAAGATAATCCCAGTAGTCCACCGGCATGAGAATGGTCAGGACGTCCTCGTCTTCCTTGACAAGCCGTTCGGCCAACTCGTCTGCTGGCGGGCACGACGAACAGCCCTGGCTGGTGAACAGTTCGACGACCTTTTGCGGTTGCGCCTCAGCCTCATTCAAAGGGAGCATTGCCGCAAATATTCCGGCGATCACAAAAGCACTGGTCCGGAGGGCGTTTCCAGCCTTCCGGGATTGAAGTCCCGCCATTTGGCTCAATTCCTTTTTCCGATCGCCCATAAAATATGCAATCGCGCTTTCAATCGCGAGTCACGAGCGGGTGACTTTGGCTGGTTTCCAGGAATTTCTCGAGAATGTGACTTCAGATGGAGGCTGCGTGACCTATTCCGCAGGACCAGAGGCCTCCTCCATCACCCTATTCAGTTCGGGAAGGAAAACCTCCGTGAAGGAGCTAGGGCTGAGCGGTCCAATGAACTTGTAACGGATCATGCCGTTGTCATCGATGACAAAGGTTTCCGGTACACCGTAAACGCCCCACTCGATAGCCGCACGTCCTGCGTCATCCGCACCGATAAGGTCATACGGGTTGCCGAGGCTACCCAGAAAGCGGCGCGCATTTTCCGGCTTGTCCTTGTAGTTGATGCCGATCAGTTGAACGCCGTCCATCTTGCCCAGTTCTTCCATCAGAGGATGTTCCTGACGGCATGGACCACACCAGGAGGCAAAGACGTTCACCACTGAAACATTACCCATGAGATCATCCCGGGAAAAGCCGGGGACAGGGACGTTGTCTTTGGTGAGGCCTTCCACCGGACCAAGAGAGAATTCAGGAGCCGGCTTGTTGATCAGGGCAGAGGGGATCTTCTGAGGATCGCCGCCAAGGGTGAGCTGAAACAGAAACAGCATCGCCAGGCCGGCAAATACGATCAGAGGCAGGAGGACAAGAACCGGAAAACCCCGCTTCGGCGGTTTGGAGTCGGCGGTTCGGTTGCCACCTGCCTCGGTTTCTGATGCGCTCATCTTTGTTACCTGTTCCTGTCGTCCGGGCGCGTGCGGGAAAATCCCTGTTCGGCGAGTTCTCTGAGTGCACGTTCCTGATAGGCCTTGTCGATCCGAACCCAGGCGATCAGAGCCAGGATCGTGAACAGGCACAGGCCATAGGACGTGAAGATAAAACCGGCGTGAGGTCCAAAATCCATGATTTTACTCCGCAGGTTGAGCCGTCGCGGCGGCCGTACCAGGCTGTGCAACGCTGGCAGCGCGCATCCGCAGGGCACGGACCCGGCGCCGCAGGATTTCATTGCGCATGGCCATGAGGTGCAGCACGAAGAAAAGGAGCGTGAAAGCTAGCGCCATCACCAACAGCGGCCAGAGAATATCCGGGTGAATGGTCGGTCCATCCATGCGCACGACGCTGGCCGGCTGATGCAAGGTGTTCCACCAGTCGACGGAAAACTTGATGACCGGCAGATTGAGAGCACCAACAAGTGTCAGAACCGCCGCGGCCTTGCCGGCCTTGATCGGATCGTCCATCGTTCTCCAGAGCGTCATCAGGCCAAGATACATGATCAAAAGCACAAGAACCGACGTCAGCCGGGCATCCCAGACCCAGTAAGTGCCCCACATCGGTTTGCCCCAAAGAGAGCCCGTCACCAGTGCCATGAACGTGAAGGCAGCACCAATCGGAGCCGCGGCCTTTGCCGAAACATCTGCTAATGGATGCTTCCAGACGAGCGTACCGATGGAGGAAATGGACATGACGGTGTAGCACATCATGCACAGCCAGGCGGCTGGAACATGGATATACATGATCCGGACCGTATTGCCCTGCTGGTAGTCTTGCGGAGCCGTGAAGAAGGCCATGTAGAGCCCGGCTGCAAAAGCAACGATGCACAAGCCGATGAGCCAGGGCAGGACCACCTGCACCAGCCTCAGAAATCGCGTCGGATTTGCGTAGTCCCAGAATGCCATGGGAGCCTTTTTACTTTAGTCTTCTGTGACCTTCAATGCACCGAAGGGTCGCAGACCGCCTTGCGCTTGATCAAGTAAACGCGAAGTGAGTGGCCATATTTGGATTGTCGCATTAGCAAAAAGCGCAAAATCATCCGCTTTCTTAACTAGGTCATACCAATTCGTCCACACGGCCTAGTTGTGGTTTCTAATCAGGTTGTTCCCTTTAGGGCCTGAAGTGGCGTTTTGCCTTTGATGCCCATGTGTGGCCGCTTGGCGTTGTACCAGTCAAGCCATCTTGGCAGGTCGGCCTCGCGTGTCAGGGAC
>NZ_JAILWL010000172.1 GCF_025698965.1 Roseibium sp. | reverse complement strand
ACCCTCCACCGAAGTCAAGCCGGCCGATCCCCTTCCATATGAGAGCAACGAGACAACGCATTTTTCGGTGGTCGACAAGGACGGGAATGCCGTTTCGAACACCTATACGCTCAACTTTAGCTATGGCGCAGGCATCACTGCAGATGGAACCGGTGTCCTGCTCAACAACGAACTGGACGATTTCTCCGCGAAACCCGGCGCTCCCAATGCCTATGGCTTGATCGGCGGTACTGCCAATGCGGTGGAAAGTGGCAAACGACCGCTGTCCTCAATGAGCCCGACACTGGTGTTCAAGGATGGCGATTTCTTTATGGCCACCGGTTCTCCGGGTGGCAGCCGCATCATCACAACGACATTGCAGATAATCCTGAATGTCGTCGATCATCAGATGAACATAGCAGAAGCAACTGCACATCCGCGTATTCACAATCAGTGGTTTCCCGACGAGATTCGCGTCGAAGAAGGCCTGTCTCCCGACACAATCAAGCTTCTTGAGGCGCGCGGACACGAGGTCAATATCAAGAATGCCATGGGCTCCACCCAATCGATCATGATCGTTGACGGCATGCTGGCCGGCTCATCCGACCCGAGACGGGCCGGCGCTCTGACTGCCGGTTACTGAGGTTTCGACCGGGCACCGGGCGGATACCGCCGGTTGATCGTGCTTGGGCTGTCGAGATCCCTGAGATGCTGAAAGAAACTTTCGGCGGCCACCGCAAGAAACGAAACCAGCAACACGCCAATGTAGGTGGAGTGCTCAAGCAGCTCTGCCCGGTCCCCGACAATCACGTCAAAGATCGTGAAACCGAGAAAGACGGCTATGGAGACGGTAATCGCAAGATCGGTCCGGTAGGCGACACCCGGGCTGCCCTGAAACAGGCGGACGGCGGCAACGACAAAAAATCCGGCCGCGGCGAATTCGACAATTCCGGCAAAGATCAGGGTCACCTGAACATAGGACGGGTCCAGCGCCAGTTTGTCGAAATACATCGAGAATTTTTCGACGCGGTGGTTGCCCCACCAGTGCACGAAACCCACATCCTGACGGGCAAAGAATTTGTCCAGGCCGTTCAACAGCCAGAAAAAGAACCAGAAGGCAATAACGACTGCGGTGATGGGTTGGCGAAGAAAGGCCATGACTGATCTGCCGGGTTCATTCGGTTGACACTCAGAAAACTTTAGAAACAATCCATTGAATTTTGGTTACTCTTCACATTCGCGTGAGGCAATTGAAGCGACATTCCAGTCGCATGGTCGAATGACCGCCACCGCTTGCAATCCGCGCGGATCTGTCAACTCTTGTCAGTGCGGTCGTTCAAGCCAAATGCCTGCCTCACCATCCCGGCAAACCGCCGGTCCAATCTGACGCGTTGCTCCGCGGTCATATCGGGCCAGACGATCTGGGACCCGACAAAGGCGGCATATTCAAGCTGCGCAATATCTCTTGCTTCATCTTCCGCAAGCCCCGCATCCACATAGAGCCCGACAACAAATTCCGTTCGTATCCCGTCGACTTCCCGGACTATCCTTTGCGCGGTTTTGTTGGATTGGGCGAATTGCCGAACCGCCCGTTCCAGATCCTGGTCAAGATGATTGGCAAGATCCGACAGATGCTGTGCGCGCTTGTCCGGGGCCTGGCTCAGGATTTCATCTGCGACGTCGATGGTGTTTCGTTGTTTCCACGCCTGCAACAACAGATCAATGAAACCGTCATGATCATTGAAGTGGTGGTAGAAGGATCCGCGCGTGCGCCCTGCCAAATTGCAGAGCGCTTCCACAGTCAGGCCGGCGCTGCCTTCACGCGACAATTGTTTGAGCCCCAGCGCAAGCCAGTCTTCCTTGCTAAATCGCGTGCCTGTTTTCATAAAGCTCCACCAAGAACACCAAGCAGGAAGATCGGCAGAAAAAGCCAGCCCTGCGGCATGTTCTTGTACTTTTGACCTTTCATCGGCGGAACGGCAAGACCAAGAATGCAAAAGGCTGCCGTCAATGCCGTTGCCGCCCATGCGAGTTCCATGCTGTCCTGTTTCAGGCCCGCAACCGCAAACATTATCGCGATCGCGGCAAGAACGATCGTCACGATGTGCCAGCAATAATAGGTGACATACTTGGGAACCGGATGAAGATCCGTTGCCTTCAGGAGCGGCACAGCGATGCTCCGCCCGCCTAAAAACGTATGAACCAAACATACAAGGACAGACAAACCAGCGGCTACAAGCAAATATGTATTCATAATTCCCTCCTGAACATACCATACTGTATGGTTTGTTTTAGGCTGTTGGAATTTTGGAAACAATGCGGCCTCACGTCACAGCGCTTTCACAACATGTGACCCAGCAAACACGCAATCCGATTGACAGCACAAAAACGTGGTGATAGCGCTATTCAAAGCGCTTTGAAAATCGTGACCAAGCGCATTTCCTTGCAACATTTTTTGGAACCGGGAGGGGCCAGTATGCCTATCCGAACAGTCGTCTGGGGCGAAAACGTTCACGAACAGCACAACAAGATCGTTGCTGGCCTTTACCCTGACGGCATGCACGCCTGCATCGCCGAGACCCTGAATACTGATCCCGACATCGTGGCGACAACAGCGACTTTGCAGGAGCCGGAACACGGTCTGAGCGAATCCCGCCTTGCCGAAACCGACGTGCTGGTCTGGTGGGGGCATGCGGCCCACGGCGATGTTGCCGACGAGATCGTTGACCGGGTCTGCGACGCAGTCTGGTCCGGCATGGGATTGCTGTTCCTGCACTCGGCCCATTTCGCAAAACCGTTCAAGCGTCTGATGGGCACACCATGCAACCTCACCTGGCGCGAAGCCGGTGAACGCGAACGGCTATGGGTGACAAGCCGCAATCACCCCATCACGAAAGGGCTACCCGATAATTTCGAGCTGGAAATGGAAGAAATGTATGGCGAGCCGTTCGGTGTGCCGGAACCCCTTGAAACGGTGTTCATCAGTTGGTTTCAGGGTGGCGAGGTCTTTCGCTCGGGCCTGACCTACAAGCGCGGTGCCGGTAATATCTTCTATTTCCGGCCCGGGCATGAAACCTATCCGACCTATCACGACGGCAACGTCCAGACTGTCCTGAAAAACGGCGTCAAATGGGCTTTCAACCCGATGGCACGGCTCCTGGACCCGAATGCAGCTCCCAACGTGCCGGTCGATGCTGCGCCGGAAAAAATCGAGGAACGCGGTCCCAAGCTTCACGAGGAAGGCGAAGAAGGCTACCGCTAATCCACTCCACCATTGACGCCGGGCCCTATCAGCCCGGCTCTGCCAGATGTCATCTTTAACAGACGGAATCTTTCAATGGCGACGATCCCTACTCCTGTCCGAATTCTGATCCTCGGCACCGGCAACATGGCCCGCACTCATGTTGAGGCCTTCCAGGCGATGCCCGATGCGAAAGTTGTTGCGGGTGTTGACCGCAGACCGGACATGCTCGCAGAATTTTGTGACAAATATGGTATTGAAAACCAGTTTGAAAGCCTGGAGGACGCCCTCGCCTGGGGCGAATTCGATGCGGTGGCGAATGTCACGCCGGATGCGGCCCACCATCCAACCACGCTTTTGCTGCTGAATGCCGGTAAACATGTCTTGTGTGAAAAACCGCTGGCGACCAATGCCGAAGACGCACAGGAAATGGCGGACCTTGCCCGCGAAAAAGACCTGATCGGCATGGTCAATCTCAGCTACCGCAATGTCGCAGTCCTGCAAAAGGCAGCCGAATTGGTCGCGAGCGGTGCAATCGGAAGCATCCGGCATTTCGAGGCGACTTACCTGCAAAGCTGGCTGACCCAGTCCGTCTGGGGCGACTGGCGTACGGAAAGTCAATGGCTGTGGCGGCTGTCGACCGAGCATGGGTCCAAGGGGGTGCTTGGCGATGTCGGCATTCATATTCTTGATTACGCGACATTTGCGGCAGGCAGTCCGGTCAGGGAAGTCTCGTGCCGACTGAAAACCTTCGACAAGGCAGACGGCAATCGCATTGGCGAATACACTCTCGACGCCAATGACAGCTTCACGCTTCAGGCAGAACTTGAAAACGGCGCGCTCGGCACAATCAGCGCCACCAGGTTTGCCTCCGGTCACATCAACGACCTTCGGCTCAAGCTCTACGGCGACAAGGGTGGTATGGAAGTCCTTTTCGAAAAACAGAAAGAGAGCCTGAGAACCTGTCTCGGGGAGGATTTGGCAGACGAAAAATGGACGGAGATTGCTGTTGACCCGGTACCGACCGTTTATGAGCGCTTCGTCGCCGCGGTTCAGGGCCAAGGCAAAGCCGAGCCGAGTTTCGACCACGGAGCAGCGCTGCAAAAGACGCTGGATGCCGCGGAACGTTCCGATGCCGCAAAGGGTGTTTTTCTCAAAGTCTAGAAACCCGGTTGAGGGTCTGCATCCCTCGGCCCGTCAGGTTTTCATGCCCCGGATGAAGCTGCAGCGGAGCCCGAAAGCTCCGCTGCACGATAGGTACTTGAGGCAATGCAAAACCACAGTGAACCGCCGTCGTCCGGCGTCTCTCCGTTCGATGCACCCTGACACTAACTGCCACGCTCCTGATACTTCGTTCACGTGCCTCGTCAGGTTTTTGTCAATTTTTAGATTAAACGCATTATATCAGGCAAAGAGCGCGCAACTCAGCCGTTTTCAGAGCTGGAAAAAATTAAAAAATCTGACCGGAAAAGCAAAAAACCAGCATTCTTGCGAATGCTGGTTTTTTTGATCGCCTTTCGGCTGAATTTGGAGCGGGCGATGGGATTCGAACCCACGACCCCAACCTTGGCAAGGTTGTGCTCTACCCCTGAGCTACACCCGCATAGTGTCCCGAGCGTCTGGCGGTGACCGCCTCGTCGTCGGTGGCGCAGTATATGGACTAAGCTGAGGCGGATTGCAACACCGAAATTACAGAAAAATTTTCATCTGTCTTTCTGTGGATTTTCTCCATGTCCCCCTTCGTAAATCCGCAGATTTCTGCCGCTTTTGACGACACCCCCCTCTTGTAGACACCTTAGAAAACGCGTTAGACACCGCAAAAGACAAATTTTTCTAGGAAAAATCATGCCAGCGACCCGCGACGATCTGATGGGGTTCTTCAACGACCTCGATATCGAAGTCTCCACTGTCGATCATGCCCCTGTCTTCACAGTCGCCGAATCCGGCGACCTCCATGACAGAATTCCAGGTGGGCATACCAAGAACCTGTTCGTAAAGGACAAGAAGGGCCGCCTGTTTCTGATCGTGGCTCTTCATGATGCAGAAATCGATCTGAAGAAAGTACACCAGATCATCGGTGCCCAGGGGCGGGTTTCCTTCGGCAATGCGGAGTTGCTGATGGAAGTTCTTGGCGTGGAGCCGGGATCGGTCACGCCCTTTTCGCTGATCAACGACAGAGAAGCCTTGCGGGTGACGCCGGTTTTTGACGCAGCGATGATGCAGCACAATGTCCTGAATTATCATCCGCTGAAAAACGATGCCACAACGGCGATCAGCGCGGACGACCTGTTGAAGTTCGCCAGCGCATGCGGCCATGCCACACAGGTGCTGGCCGTCAGCGAACAGGCCAAGGCAGCAGAACTCTAGAACTTGACCTCAGAAATGAGACAGAGACCTAGGCAACGCGTTTGAATCTTCCTACAAGCGTTTGTAATTCGGGCGCTATGGCTCCATGTTATGAGCCAACGCAACCCTTTTTGAAGGTTATGATCAGGTGGGTGTATCGGACATCGGCCGGAAAGCACGAGGCGGCAAATGAGTAACGGCAACTACAGCATAGGCGGTCAGGTTGGTGGCGGATTTGGCGCCAGCATGGGCGGCGGCTATGGCGGCCAGGGCGGTGGTTTCGGCGGCGATGGCGGCAATGGTGGCGGTGATGCGCCTGCGGGCGGCGATCTTGTTTTCGACGTTACCACGCAGAGCTTCATGGCAGATGTTCTGGAAGCCTCCCGCCAGCAACCCGTGATCGTGGATTTCTGGGCACCATGGTGCGGACCTTGCAAGCAACTGACACCGATCATCGAGGAAGCCGTCAAATCTGCCGGCGGTACCGTGAAGCTTGCGAAGATGAACATTGACGACCATCCCGAAATTGCCGGTCAGATGGGCATCCAGTCCATTCCGGCCGTGGTTGCGTTCAAGGACGGTCAGCCTGTTGACGGTTTCATGGGCGCCCAGCAGGAAAGCCAGATCAAGGCCTTTATCGAGAAGGTCGGCGGACCGGCGCCAACCAATCAGGCCGACCAGTTCCTGGAGCAGGCAGGAGCGCTTCTGGCCGAAAACGACTTTGCACAGGCCGCTCAGCTTTTCGGTGCTGTCATGCAGATGGAGCCGGATAATGTGACGGCCATTGCCGGTCTTACCCAATGCTATCTGGCTGCCGATGATCTGGAACGGGCCAAGCAGACCCTTGACCTCGTCCCGGAGGACAAGCGTTCGGAAGACGCCTATACGGCGGCGCTTGCGGCAATCGATCTGGCGGAACAGGCGGCGTCCCTCGGTGACCTTGCCGACCTTCATGACCGTATTGCCAAGGATCCACTGGACCTGCAGGCCCGGTTCGACCTGGCACTGGGGCTGAACGGCAAGGGTGACAAGGAAGGTGCGGTTGATCAGCTCATTGAAATCGTCCAGCGCGACCGCGACTGGAACGAGGATGGTGGCCGCAAGCAGCTTCTTCAGTTTTTTGAAGCCTGGGGCTTCAAGGACCCGGCCAGTGCCTATGGCCGCCGCAAGCTGTCGGCCGTGCTGTTTTCTTGACGATTGTCGGACTTGACACATTTACAGAAGGCAACAGCACGCTGACGGCATTGTAAAAGTCCGAATACAAAGAAGGCACCGGAATGCAGGCGGGAAATGCCATTTATGAAACGATTGCGGATTTACCGCCTGTTTTGCCTGTCTTTCCTTTGTCCGGAGCCCTTCTTCTGCCAAGAACGCAATTGCCGCTGAACATTTTCGAACAGCGGTATATCGACATGGTGGATGAAGCCTTGTCGGGCAACAGGCTGATCGGCATGGTACAGCCCTCGCCGGACAGGAATGCTCCCAATCCAGAAGACCCTGCCCTTGCCAGCGTCGGCTGCGTCGGCAGACTGACAAGTTTTCAGGAGACGGGCGACGGCCGCTACCTGATCACGCTCCAGGGCATTACGCGGTTTGCCCTGGGAGATGAAGTCCGGTCCTATTCCAAGTTTCGTCAGGTCGAATGCGACTTTGCGGCATTTGCCCATGACCTCAAATGCGGTGAAGGTGAAGACGATGTCGACCGCAACGGCCTGCTGAAAACCTTGCGTGAATATCTCGATGTCAACAATCTGGAAGCCGACTGGCAAAGCGTGTCGGAAGCCGAAACTGAAGTGCTCGTCAATGCGCTTTGCATGATGTGCCCTTACGGACCGCAGGAAAAACAGGCCCTTCTGGAGGCCCGTGATCTGAGGACCCGCGCCGAGACACTGATTGCCATCACCGAAATGGATATTGCAAAGTCCCAGAACGATGGTGGCTCCACGCTGCAGTGATACTTGTCCTGAAGACCTGAAAGATACCTGAATGACCGATACGACGACCGAACGCCCCGTCGACCGCAAACTGCTTGAGCTGCTGGTTTGCCCGGTGACCAAGACGACACTTGAATATGACGCGGCAGCCAGGGAACTCATTTCGCGCTCAGCGAAACTCGCCTATCCGATCCGCAACGGCATTCCGATCATGTTGCCGGACGAAGCCCGCAAGTTGGAAGACTGAACAGCGTCCGCGGCAATTGGATAACAAAAAAGCCCGGACCGAAACGTCCGGGCTTTATTTTGTCCATCCGCAAATCGAAGCCGATAATCAGAACCCTCGGACCAGCGGCATCAGATTGATGATGATGATCTGGCGGATAAAGATAATCGCAAGCAACAGGATCACAGGCGATATATCGACACCGCCGAGATCCGGCAAAAACCGCCGAATGGGTCTCAAAGCCGGCTCTGTCAGGTTATAGAGAACCCGCCCGATCGAATTGATGAACTGATTACTCGAATTCACGATGTTAAAAGCGTAGAGCCAGGAAAAGATCGCACTGGCAATAATCACGTATGTGTAAAGCTCCAATGCGATGAGGATGACGTTCAAGAGGGCTGTCATGGTCTGGTCCGTTGCCGTTCAATTTCTGTCTTTGCTTTCATGTAGCTTCAAGTCACGCCCGCCGCAAGGAGGGGCAGCTTCTCAGGAAGAAATGTTTGCAACAAGGCTTAACGCCGACGCCACCTTGAAGAGCAGCGATGCTTAAATGCAACAGTTCCGGAAAACCCTGATTCCTTAGGCTTTGAGTAAGACCGCTTCGTGCTATCTTCCCAGCCAAAGGGATTCCTATTGGACACGATATATATGCTTAAACTGTTGTCGCGCGCTGCACTTGCTCTTTCGCTGAGCGCAGTTTCCGGAACCGCTTTTGCGCAGAGCGGTGATATTTCGGACCAGGACGCCAATCGCCAGTTCGTGATCGATTTGGGCGTTGGCGCAATCGCCAAGCCGAAATACGAGGCGGCGGATTCCTATCTGGTTTATCCATTCCCGATCATATCCGTAGGCCGCTTTTATCTGCCTGGACTTGGTCAGGTGGTCGATGGGCGTCGCAAGAGCGGCGTCTTCTTCTATCCTGCGTTCAATTTCATCGGCGAACGCAAGGCCAGCGACAGCAATGACCTGACTGGTACAAAAACCATTGACTGGGCGCTGGAGCTTGGTCTTGGCGGCGGTCTTCGCGGCGAACACTGGCGCGCATTTGCCGAGTTGCGGCAGGGGATCAACGGTCACACCGGCCAGGTTGGTCAGCTTGGTCTCGATGGCATTATCTACCCATCGGACAAATGGGAAGTCAGCTTCGGACCGCGCGCTGATTTTGCTTCCGAAGACTACATGGACACCTATTTCGGGGTGACCTCTTCTGAAGCGGCCAACAGCGGCGGTCGCCTGACCGCCTATAGCCCAAGCGCAGGCTTCAAGAGTGTCGGCGTTGCAGCGCGGGCCAGCTATGACTGGAACGATGATGTCCGCCTGCACCTGCAGGGTGGCTATGACCGCCTGATCGGCGACGCCGCGGACAGCCCGATTGCCAATGGTGGCAGCAAAGACCAGTTCAGCCTGGGAATTGGTGTCAGTTACCGGTTCGCATTCGACGTATTCAAATAAACGTTTCGCTTATCACAAGCGGAAGAGGACAAGGGGGCTGGGGGGCCTCCTTTTTCTTTTGTGAATTTTCGGAAATTGCCGGCCACTCTCTTTGCAGTCAATTCCGGGAAGACACCTTCGACCTCAACGCCTCCAAGATGCCTTCCAAATCCTGCTTCAACTGCTCAGTATGAACATTTGATCAGCTCGATCCCGCGTGGAAGCTTGGTGGTTTCGTCTCCGCACGCCCCGAGGATCCGGTTCGGATCAAGATTGTAGGCACCTGTAAGATCTGCACCAACCAGCCGTGTACGCCGCAGCAGGGCCCCATCGAAATCAACGCCGGTCAGATTGGCGTTGGAAAGGTCGGAGCTGACCAGCCGAACCCCGCTGAAATCAGCGCCGGAAAAATCCGCGCCATCCGCCTTTATCCGATCCAGCTTTCCCTGCCGGATGCGCGCTTTTTGAAAATTCGCACCGGACACGTCCACTCGCTCAAGATTGACCTGATCCAGCTTCGCTCCCTTGAAGGAAGCGTTTTCCGCAACCGAACGGATCAGCGTGACATTCCTGAGATCCGCATTGTCGAAATTTGCGTTATTGGCAATGCTCGCGTTCAAATCCGCATCCCGGAGATCAGCCCCATCGAGATTGGCGTTGCTCAGATTGGCTTTTTCCAGATCCACTGAACGCATGCTGGCATCCGTGAAGTCGCTTCCTGAGAAATCGGCGCGCTCGGCTTCGGCTCGGCGCAGGTCCGCACCCTTGAAATTGGCATTCGGCAGAACCGCTTCCTTCAAATCCGATTCGCGCAGATTCGCCCGGCTGAAATCAGCATTATCGACGGTAAGAAACCTGAGTTCGGACAGCCGCAAGTCACAACTGGGGCAGCCACCGTTTTTCTTGATTTCGGCCATCCGCTCGGCATCGCTTCCCGCAAATGCACCGCTTGTTCCGGCCATGAGGGTGATTGCGCTTAAGCAAGTTGCCACTAAACGGGTAATCCTGTCGCTCATGGCATATCCCTTTTTTCTACATCTTCTAAAAATAGGTATTTATGACGGCAGTTTAAGGACTGTTAGCCGAGAGCAGGCCGAATTCAATCGAAAAGATATGAAATCTTGGACAGAACGTTTGAAAACAGCCTTTGAGAGCTGGCCGGCCCGGGTGCTCCGGCGCATCCAGGCCAACTTCGCTGGTTCGTTGTTCCACTGGCACAATGTGGACTGCTAAAGTTGCGCGACCTATTGGCTGATGCCCCGGCTGAACTACTTTTCAGCCCAACGCCCGGAAACACCGGTTCACGTCATGGCAGCCTATCAAGGCGCGCCGGATCTGCATGACGGATCGGATATTGCCATTCGCTTCGGGGATGGAAACTGGCCCGGCGGACCTTGGGATCTCCTGTTGAACGAAACGCTCGTGCCTGTGTGCTCTCCCGCCTATCTGGAAAAACACGGTGCGATCGACAATGCCACAGCACTCTGTGCCAGGCGGCTGATCCATGTTGCCGTCAAGGATCCGGACTGGCTCGGCTGGGAGGACTATTTCGACGCGCTCGGTCAAAGGCGCGCAAAAACCGCGAGCGATCTGCGGTTCGGCAATTATGTGCAGGCTGTCCAGTCGGCTTTGACCGGTGACTGCATCATGCTTGGCTGGCGGTCCGTGGTCGGCGACCTTGTGACCTCAGGCCAGCTCACACCGGCCTTGAACTGTCCCCTTCGCCTTCAAAGCGGCTACTATTTCAACAGTCAGCAGCTGCGAGACACTGACAGCGGCAAGCAAGAACTGGTGGACTGGCTGAAGCAACAAGCCAAACAAACACCGGAATTCTTCAAAGATTGACGGGGAAGATCTGTGGGAGGGAAGAAGCAGGCGGGGTCGCAGTTGCCTACCTCTTCCTTCCACTAAAGCGCTGACGACGCACAACCTGACAATCAGCGTGCCAATTCAATCGCAAAAGCCTTGCCAATTCATTTTCAAGGGAATTCGTCCAGATCTGGACAACTCGACTGGATCAAGCACAAGATACTGATTCTGTTTAGAATCTGTTCACACTTCATGCATTGCAATCTGCAACGCTACCTGCAAACGTGGCTAAGAAACCGTTAACGTTCAAGGCTGCAATTTCGACGCCGAATTGTCAGCTAAACTCATTTCTCAGATTGATTGTCGACCGCTCGCCGATATCTCCGTAGTGCTGCTTCAGCCAATTGCGAGCGGTTGCCCGGCCCAGGTCTTTCAACTCGGTCAGAAACGCCCATTCCGCATTCATTTTCGAGGATGCCTGAAGAGGCTTCAGTTCAGTTGCGGAGATCCGATGCATGAACACACGCATGTATTCATCTGACGACAGTTTCCCTTCCTCGATCAGACGGGTGACGAAATCAATTGCCCGAAGCTCTCTCAAGAGCGTTGAGTTAAAGGTGATCTCGTTCAGCCGGTTGACGATTTCACGTGCCGTCCGTGGAACTTGCCGACGCTCCAGCGGGTTGATCTGGATCAGGATTACATCCGGTGTCGCCGTTTCGTAGAACAGCGGATAAAGCGGCGGGTTCCCCATA
>NZ_JAILWL010000171.1 GCF_025698965.1 Roseibium sp. | reverse complement strand
GTGACGTTTCCTGTCCCGTCTCCTAGCGAGTCGGACATTGCAGCTTTAATCAGTCTGTTTTTCAAACTTGCGCCGCACGGTAGATCCAGGGGCTGTGCCAATACTTCTTCTGAAGTTTTGTTCCGCAATGCCAATGTACTTCTCCATCTGTATATTTCGATTTCTCGATATAGTCGTTTGGATCGCCCGCGCAAATTGGATAATCCTGACCGTCAGGGGTTCAGCAATTCATTCTGAACGACTGCAAGGAAGGCTCGAATATTGTCTTCGTCGCGCCGATAAAACGTCCATTGACCGTGTCGCTCGGCAACCACAAATCCTGCTTGTTTCAAGAGTCCCATGTAGTTTGAAATTGTAGATTGGGACAATTGCGCCTTTTCCTGGATGTATCCGACGCAAACACCTTCCAATTCAGCGTGTTCTGGCAGAGCAGGTGGAAAGTTCGACCTGTCCTTAAGCCACTCCAGGATTTTGCGGCGAATAGGGTTGTTGAGGGCAGATATTGATTTTTCCAAGTCCACATATCGAAATATTTCGATATATAGCCTCAGAGTCAAGAACCTTTGTTTCTGCTGATATCCGCATGTTTTCTTCATACCCAGATTTCGATACTAGAACCTAATTGCTCGCGTCTGATGAGGCCTGATCGCGTGAATGACGCGATCCAAGTCACTCCGTGAAGAACAGAATAACCTCGCGGTCAAACAGCTGGCGACAACGACCTTGATTGAGATTTGACGCATCTATGCAAACATGTGGCGCATAGGGATTCTGGGCATCGCTGTAAGGCAAACGCAAAGTTGCCGTTGTTCAGAACCAGCTAGTATGCGGGCGGTTCCGGCAAAAATTCACAACTAATTTCGGCTTTGTTGGGGGGATCGGGAACTGACCCTTTTTCGCTTGCCACAGTTGCGGCTAAGCGAAGTCACCTCACTGCTCGTATTGGCGACGAATGCCATTGCGTCAAAGGCACATTCGCGTGGTCTTTCTATTTCGGTGCATCGAAATCGATGTAGACATTAGTGTGGAACAGAAACGTCGAACGACGCTCTCAAGATTAGATAAGTCCTGATTGACGCTTCGAGACTGTTCGCTGGATCCCGATTGCTTCAGTCGGGGCAAAACGGTCATCATTCGGATGTCCCGCAGCGGTCTCGCGATGTTGCCAGTTTTATTGGAACGGGCATTCCAGATTGGTTTCAGCTGTGATTGCCGGTGATCTGCATTTCGCACAACTTGTCACCACACCTGATAATCCTGTCCAGATTACTTTTGGCAATGGTGGTGTATGGCTCTACACCACGCCGGAAGGGCAGGTTGACGATCTTCCTGTCGGTCATGATGTTAACGGCGACATCTTCGGTTTCAATCATTTCGGATTTGGTATGGTCGAGCGCAAGGAAGATGGTCTTGGAGTGACGTTTTTCGATAAGAACGGTGATGTAGCCGCAATTTGTGAAGCACCGGCATCCGCGAATGCCTGCGTTCCGGATGATGCCTAATGCCGGAGGTCTTCAACTCAACATTGAGCGACTGATCTGGTCGCAGTTGGCTGAGCGCATTGATTTGTCAGCCAACAGGGTCCGTCTTAGTTGAACATCTTTTCAGACCTGTCACTGTATTTCCATTACAGATTGTGTCGCCGGCTCGTTGCCATGTATTCTCAGGCTCAGTGCAGATCCGGTTTTGAGGGAGAAGGTAATGTCGGACCGCAAGCGGGTTCTTGTCACTGCAGGACGGTTCATGCCTGCAACCGGAGTGGTTCATGCCCTGCACAAGGCAGGCGCGACCGTCGAGGTGGCGGACAGTTTCGACGTTGCCCCAGCGCTGCATTCCCGTTTCATCGATAAAGCTCATATCGTTCCAGCCGCATCGCAAGACCCTATAGGTTATACGAGAGAGATCGCCAGAATTTCTGATGAACGCTCAATCGATCTTATTCTGCCGACTTTCGAAGACAGCATTTATCTTGCGCGCTATGCCGACTATCTTCCGGTCCCCAGGTTTGCTGCTGAGTTCGATGTGCTCGCCGAACTTCACGACAAGGCAGCATTTGTTGCGGTCTGTGAAAGACTAGGTCTGAAAACACCGGCAACAGAAATCGTATCCAGTCACGACGAAATGGTCGAAGCCATTTCTAGGTTTGATGATTTCTTTGCCCGGCCGGCCTTTTCTCGTGCAGGTATTGGTCATCTGACAAACCACGGTGAAGCGCTGGACAGCAAAAAGATCGAGCAATGTTCACCGACCCCCTCCAATCCCTGGCTTGTTCAGGACTATGTCGAGGGCAAGGATACCTGTGTCATGTGCATCGCGCATGAAGGGAGGCCCGTTGTGGTCGCCGTTTACGAGCCTGCGATTGCTGCCGGAGGCGGGTATTCTGTGCGTTTTACCTCCATCGAAGATCCGGCGGCGGTTGCCATCGTGACGGCAGTTTGCAGCGCTTACAAATACACCGGGTTCATCGGTTTCGACTATCGGCGCACCGACAATGGCCCGGTTCTCATGGAGTGCAATCCGCGTGTGACCGCCGGTGTATTCCTGACGGATGAAAGAATACTTGGAGAGGCGATCCTGAACAGTGACGAGGAGTTGTTCCATGCTCCAGCCGGCATGTCGAGACAGTATGATTCGTACCTCGTCTATGGACGTGCGACGACGCAGAGCACTCCAGAAGTAATCAAAAGCCTTCTTTCGGGCAGGGATGCGCTGGTTTCACAGCGGGACTATCTGCCGTTTCTCTATTCATTTCTGGCACGTTCGCAATACAAGCACCAAGCCTATGAGGAGCATAAGTCCTTTTCAGACATATTCCTCAATGACATCGTCTGGGATGGAACCCCGTTGCCTGATGCCGGCTGAATGGTGAGGCTGTGAAGGAGGCTGCTTGGTCAGCCTTCGTTGTCCTTCGGTGGAAACTGAGCGAGAAATTCAGTGGTCACGTTTTCAAGCGTGTCCAGCAATTCTACACCGGTCTTGTTGGCTTCGTCCTTGGCGCCTTCAATGACCATGGCGCGGATCGCTTCAACATAGCGTTCGGTTAGCGTGAGCGGCAGTTTTTCGGGCGTTGGTACGGTTTCAATCAGATGGCAAAAGCTTGCAGCGACCCGACCGACAAGCGGAAACCCGAGAGTGAGCGCCTGGCCTTTGATGTTGTGCGCGGCCTGGTAAAGCTTTGCCAGCGTTTCTTCCGACATGCCCTCGGACTGGATTTCACCCCAGGCGCTCATCAATGCCTTGGTTTCGTTGTCCATCCAGTTGCCAAAATGTTGGGACAGGCGCCCAAGTGCGGCTTCCGCCGCTTTAACCGGATCGAACTTTTTGGCTTCGCGCGGGGTCAGCTCCCGAACCTTGCTGCGCAAATCGGACGGTGGGGATACGATTTCGTATTCTTGATCCTTGGCAGTGTCAGCCATATTTGCGCGTGTCCTTGTTTCACAGGGCAGCAAAGGAGATTGCTGGCCCTGAGTATCGGCAAACATACTTAACAGGCTGTTGCCAAAGCCTGCTCTAATAACGGAACATTTCCGTGAGGATGCGCTCGTCCCAGCCATGGTCGGAATCGAACATGATTACGCCTTCCGCATCGGTCGATTCCTTGATTGACACGTGAGTCACACGGCGAATTTCGGTATGATCGGCCGACGCACTGACCGGGCGTTTTCTGGGGTCGAGAATTTCGATGTCCACCTGAGCCCAGTTCGGCAACAGGGCACCGCGCCAGCGGCGAGGGCGGAAGGCGCTGATGGGGGTCAGGGCCAGAAGCTGAGCAGTAATGGGCAGGATGGGCCCGTGCGCGGAAAGGTTATAGGCGGTACTGCCAGCAGGTGTCGCGACAATGCAGCCATCGCAGACAAGTTCTTCAAGCCGTTCCCGGTTATCGACCGAAATTCTCAGACGGGCGGCCTGAGATGTTTGCCGTAGTAATGAAACTTCATTGATGGCAAGTGCCTTGTGGCAGTTGCCTTCTTCGTCCGTTGCCGTCATTTCAAGTGGGCGAATTGTGGTGATATCAGCCTTGGCCAGCCGCTCGGGCAAGTCGTCTTCCCGATATTCGTTCATCAGGAAACCAACCGAACCGCGGTTCATTCCGTAGATCGGTTTGCCACTTCCCATATGTTTGTGGAGCGTCTGAAGCATCAGACCGTCACCACCCAGGGCAATGATTGCGTCAGCCTTGTCGGCAGGGAAGTTGCCATAGCGATGCGACAGGCTGCGAAGGGCCGCGCGCGCCTCTTCTGTCTCGCTGGCGACGAAGGCCAGTTTTTCCGTTGAAACCGGCTGGAGCCGAGGTTTCTGAGGAGGAGGCGCAGATTGGTTCATGGTCAGACGGATCTTTGCAGCAGTCGTTTTTCTCTGATCGACCAGACGTTTACGAAGAAATGCCCGGTCGGCTGGAGAACTGGGATTACACCATAGCGGGCATTGTCGCTGAGGGGCAGAAAATTTTTACCTGAATGCCTGCACTCAATCGCCATTGGCGGTGGAGGGAGCGGATGGAAATTGCTTCGTTGGTCCTCCGTCATTGCAAGATGCGGATTTCAGCAAGTCCTGCCATTCCAGAAACGGGACGATTGCCGAACGATTGCCATCGAGCTTGGCTGACGTCACACCGGCAACGCGCAAGCCTTCAGGCGTTTGAAAGAGGAGCGGGCCACCGGACGCGCCTTTTTCCGTTTCGCAACTCGTGATCCAGGCTTTTTCAGCGGTACCAAGAATCTGACAATTTGGCACGAGTGTTGGTAGATAACGGCGGCTGCGTCGATACCCGACAGATTGGAACCGACTGTCGACTGTGAGCGAAGTGCCATCGTCGGGACTCAAAGCAGGAACAGGTCGAAGGGTGCTGTCTTCCTTCAAGATGATGATGCCGACATCCTTGTGAATATCCTGCAGCTTTGGACGTTTAGAAAGAGCGTAGCCATCAGGCGTTAAAAGGCATTCGGCCTCCAGCCTAGCCGCATATTTGTCTCGTCTAACGCCGGCAATGAAGAGCACATCATCGACTGGCAGCGGTTTCATGGAGCGTAAGTTGTAGAAACAATGCGCAGCCGTCAGGACAATGCGTGGAGCAATCAGTGTGCCGGTGCACATTGAAGTGGTTCGGTATCCGGCAAAATTCACGCGCCCGATCGATTGCCAGGGATGATCGGCACTATCAATTACCTTCAAGTCTGTTTCGGCCGTGGCAACCTGTGACAAAGGTGCTGTCGCCAACATTAAAATGCCTGAGAGCAGCGCCGAAAACCGGGCGGTCGGAAAGGAGATCAAGGGGCGTATTTTCAAAGATGCTGGCAAGACGTCAGGTCCTGGTTCAAACAAGTCGTTCGGCAATTTCGGTTTGTTTAGAACAGAGCTTGGCCGAGAGACCACCTTATCAAAATGAACAGGTTTGTGAATCGCTTAAAGACTAAGTGATTTCAGAGTTTTTCGCGAATTCGGCCGCTTTGGTTTCAGGGGAATTTATTGCGTCGCAGCATTTTCGTTGCATAAAAAATAGCCTTGCGCATAATAGAGGCATGAGTGGTGGGCTGAGCATACTTGTCATCGATGAAAACAAGATTCGCGCCTCGATCATCGAGCAAGGACTGCACGATGCCGGGCATGATCACGTCATTCTTGTTCATCAGATGGAAGGCCTGGTGCGACAGATTTCGGAAATAAATCCGGACGTTATCGTCATCGACCTTGAAAACCATAATCGCGACAGGCTTGAACACATGTTTCAAGTGTCGCGAGCGGTTCACCGGCCCATTGCCATGTTTGTCGACAGGGCAGACAGCCATTCCATCGATGCGGCCGTCGACGCGGGCGTTTCCGCTTATGTCGTCGATGGACTGAAGCGGGAGCGTGTGAAACCTATCTTGGATATGGCGATCAGCCGGTTTCGCGCGTTCTCGAAACTTGCCGAAGAGCTGGAAGAAGCCCGAACGGAGCTTGCGGACCGCAAGACAATCGACAAGGCCAAAGGCATCCTGATGACGTCCAGGGGGCTGTCAGAACAGGAAGCTTACGACCTCTTGCGACGTACCGCCATGAATCAAAATCGCAAGATCATTGAGGTTGCGCAAAGCCTGGTGATTGCCAGCGGATTGCTGGGAGCTTGATGAATGGAAAACCCGATCATGGCTCGAAACGGAGCGGGAAGACTGAAAGTGGAGGACAATGGCTAGGCAGTTAACTCAGGTCATCGCCGGTTTCATCCCGCTTCTCGACAGTGCAGTTCTGGTAATCGCCTCGGAAATGGGTTTTGCCGAACAGGAAGGGATCGAGCTCAAACTTGTGCGGGAGACGTCATGGGCAAATATCCGCGACCGAATTGCTGTCGGGCATTTTGATGTTGCTCACATGTTGGCGCCGATGCCGATTGCCTCCAGTCTGAATCTCACCAGTCTCGCTGTTCCCATGAAGGCACCGATGCTGCTTGGCCTCGGTGGCAATGCGATTACCGTCTCGCGCGCGGTTTGGTCCGAGATGGAGGCAAAAGGAGCTGATGAAAGCGGTGATCCGGTATCCACCGGCAATGCGCTTTCAACTGTGATTTCAGATCGAAAGGCCGCGGGCAAACCACCGCTTCATTTCGGTATTGTGCATCCGTTTTCCGGTCACGCGTATGAATTGCGCTATTGGCTCGCTGCTGCTGGAATCGACCCTGACGGAGATGTCGAGATCACCGTTCTGGCGCCGCAACTGATGGCGGATGCACTCGCGACAGGGCAACTGGACGGGTATTGCGTCGGCGAACCCTGGAACACCGCTTCTGTGCTGGCAGAGACTGGGCGCATCGTCACTTACAAGCAGGCGATCTGGCCGAACAGTCCGGAAAAGGTCCTAGGTGTCACGCAGGCCTGGGCAGAGAAAAACGCCGACCTGTTGGCATCGCTCATGCGTGCGATCTCAGCGGCGGCGAACTGGTGTGCCGAAAAAGGCAATCATTTCGAGCTGGCGCGGCTTCTGTCCGGCCCTGGTCTTCTGGAGGGCCCACTGGAACTGTGCCTGCCTGCCTTGTCGGGAAATTTGCGTTTGGATCAAGGTACCGAAAGACGCATTCCGGACTTTCTGACCTTTGCAGGTGGAGAGAGGGCAATGCCGACGAAGGCACATGGCGTCTGGTTTTACGAACAAATGGTGCGTTGGGGGCAGGCCACCCGGTCAGCTAAGGGGCTGGCGCTCGTGGAACAGGTCTATTCGCCAGAACGCTATCGGGCCGCATTGAACCTGCCGATGCCTAGTCAAATGCCAAAGATCCGGCTGTTCGACACACCAGGCGATTGAACCGGTGCAGTCGGCCTGACGAAGTGCCAATTAGCGAGCCGCTTCGCTGCAATGCACAAAAAACGGTCAATTGCATTTTCGATCAGCTGACATTTAGTGCATCTGGAAAAAGACAGTCAAAAGCCAGAATTCACTCAAGCGACTTAAAAACAAAGAGAATTTTGGAATTCAATAAACTGGCACGCTTCGTGCTTTGAAGAATGCGTGGCCAATGTTGGCCCAACTTATATCGCGCCCAGCGTGGGGCGCTCAGGCAAAGCCGCCGATCTGACTTGCATGGTTCCTCCTCCCATACATGCAGGGTCAGTCGGCGGCTTTTTTGTTTGAGTCCGAACCCGTTTCACGGGCGAGGGACAAGAGAGGGAACAGGACATAAAGATGGCATTGAACCTGAAACACACCCACGGGATTGTGCTTGGCGCCTTGATGGCAGCCACGACCTTGGTGCCTGCCTCCGGCGCACTGGCCGACATGCTGGATGTCGAGAAAGATGAACTTACCTTCGGTTTCATCAAGTTGACCGACATGGCGCCGCTCGCGATCGCCTATGAGCTTGGTTATTTCGAAGAAGAAGGTCTGTTTGTCACGCTGGAGCCGCAAGCCAATTGGAAGGTGTTGCTGGACCGCGTCATCACCGGTGAGCTGGATGGTGCTCACATGCTTGCCGGGCAGCCGCTGGCGGCCACGATCGGATTTGGCACCAAGGCGCATATCGTTACCCCGTTCTCCATGGATTTGAACGGCAACGGCATCACGGTTTCCAACGAGATCTGGGAACTTATGAAGCCGCATCTTGAGATGCAGGATGATGGAAAACCGGTGCATCCAGTCAAGGCAACAGCGCTGAAGCCGGTCGTCGAACAGTTCAAGGACGAGGGCAAACCATTCAACATGGGCATGGTTTTCCCTGTGTCCACGCACAATTACGAACTTCGCTATTGGCTTGCGTCCGGAGATATACATCCGGGTTTTTATTCTGATGCCGACATATCCGGTCAGATCCGTGCGGACGCACTTCTATCGGTGACGCCACCGCCACAAATGCCGGCAACCCTCGAGGCTGGCACGATTTACGGCTACTGCGTCGGCGAGCCCTGGAACCAGCAGGCTGTCTTTAAGGGGATCGGCGTACCGGTCATCACGGATTACGAGATCTGGAAGAACAATCCAGAGAAGGTTTTCGGTTTGACACAGGAGTTCACCGAAACCTATCCGAACACCACGCTTGCACTTACCAAAGCCCTGATCCGTGCGGCCAAGTGGCTTGATGAGAACGACAATGCCAACCGCATGGAAGCCGTCGAAATCCTGGCGAGGTCGGAATATGTCGGCGCTGACGCGGATGTGATCGCCAATTCCATGACCGGCACATTTGAGTATGAGAAGGGCGACAAGCGCGACGTTCCGGATTTCAACGTCTTCTACCGTTACTTTGCGACCTACCCCTACTACTCCGATGCGGTCTGGTATCTGACGCAGATGCGTCGCTGGGGTCAGATCGCAGAATACAAGCCGGACAGCTGGTACGACGAAGTCGCCAGATCGGTGTATCGCCCGGACATCTACCTGAAAGCCGCTGAACTGTTGGTTGAGGAAGGCCAGGTCGCCCGGCAAGATTTTCCTTGGGACACCGACGGCTACCGGGCTCCGACCCCGGCCACCGACATCATCGACGGTATTCCCTACGACGGTAAACAGCCGAACGCCTATATCGACAGCCTGCCAATCGGGCTGAAAGGCAAGCAGGTCGTCGACGGAAACGAGGTCGTGGGAGGATAACGACCCCAAACTGGAGCGGCGACTGGTAGCCACGCCGCTCCGCCTTTTTTCAAGAAATCGAATAACGAATACACGATACGAGGACGCATAACATGGCCAATGCCGATACCGCAGGCGGTCAGGAATTTGCCCGCGCCGCGCGCCGGGAGAAGCTCTTCACACGAATAAACAAAGCAGCCGGCTGGCTGGATGCGCTTGGTCTGTCCTGGACTGTGCCGCTTTTGAAGATGGCTGCCGGCGACAACCCGAAGGAGCAGCTTGGAGAACTCAGGCGCGTACTTTTGATCCCGCTCCTGGGCATTGTAGCCTTTCTCGTCCTCTGGGGAGCCTTGGCGCCCCAGGTTCAAACCTCACTTGGAGCGGTGCCCGGACCCGCGCAGGTTTGGTCGCAGGCGATCAATCTGTGGGACGATCATGTGCGTGAACGTGAAAAGGCAGCCGCTTTTTACGAGCGCCAGGATACGCGTAACGCCAAACTTGAGACAGAGGGCAAGACCGACAAGATCAAGTGGCGCACCTATACAGGCAAGCCGACTTATCTCGATCAGATCGGTACCTCACTGAAGACGGTCGGGCTCGGATTTCTGATCGCAACGATTATCGCGGTGCCACTTGGCATTGCTTCGGGATTGTCGCGAACCTTCAATGGCGCGATCAATCCGTTGATCCAGATCTTCAAACCGGTGTCGCCACTCGCCTGGCTACCGATCGTGACCATGATCGTATCGGCGACCTATGCCAACCCGGTAGACTGGCTGTCCAAGTCTCTGCTTATCTCGGCCGTGACCGTGACGCTGTGTTCCATGTGGCCGACACTGATCAACACTGCGCTGGGTGTTGCTTCTGTCGACAAGGACTTGATGAATGTCGGCCGCGTGTTGCAGCTGCCAACATGGAAAACCGTCACAAAGCTGGTGTTGCCGTCTTCATTGCCGCTGATTTTCACCGGTCTGCGCCTGTCGCTCGGTGTGGGCTGGATGGTTCTGATTGCAGCAGAAATGCTGGCGCAGAACCCCGGGCTCGGCAAGTTCGTCTGGGATGAATTCCAGAACGGCTCTTCCCAGTCGCTTGCGAAGATCATGGTGGCCGTTCTGACCATTGGCATTATCGGGTTCATGCTGGATCGGCTGATGTTCGCCCTACAGCGCGCCTTCACCTTCTCTGCAAACCGCTAAGGGGTGATTGGCTATGTCATTTCTTGAAATCTCGGCCCTGTCGAAATCCTATGGTGAAGGTGCCGGACGCACGGATGTGCTGGAAGATATCAATCTCAAGGTCGAAGAGGGTGAGTTCATTGCGATTGTCGGCTTCTCTGGGACCGGCAAGACAACACTCATATCGCTGCTGGCAGGCCTGATTAAGGCGGATCGAGGTGGGGTGATCTTCAAGGGAAAGGAGATTGCGGGCCCGAGCCCGGATCGAGGCGTTGTCTTTCAATCCTATTCTCTGATGCCGTGGCTGACGGTTGCCGGTAACGTGGCGCTCGCTGTGGATAGCGTCTTCAAGAAGAAGCGTGCGGCAGAGCGTAAGGCGATTGGCGACAAATACATCGAGATGGTCGGGTTGGCTCATGCCAGGGACCGCAAACCGGCGGAACTCTCCGGTGGGATGCGACAGCGTGTAGCTGTCGCGCGCGCACTTGCCATGCAGCCTGAGCTTCTGCTTCTGGATGAACCCCTGTCGGCGCTGGATGCTCTGACCCGGTCCAAGCTGCAGGACGAATTTGCAGCCATCTGTGAGGAAGAAAAGAAGACCATTGTTCTCATCACCAACGATGTGGACGAGGCCATTCTGCTGGCCGACCGGATCATTCCTCTGAAACTCGGGACACCGGCGACCCTGGGACCGGAGTTCAAGGTGCCGTTCAAACGCCCCAGGGACCGAGCGGAGCTCAATCACGATGAGGCGTTCATCAGTTTGCGGGCTGACGTGACCGAGTACCTGATGGAGGCTGGTGCTGAGCGCGGCATCGATTTCGAACGCGAAATCTTGCTGCCGAACATTGTACCGATCACTCAACGCAACAGGGATGGAGACAAGCTGCCAGTTGCCTATGAAAGGGCTTCAGAAACTGTTCAAAAGGACCGGTATCTGGAATTCTCGCAGCTCAAGAAGGTCTATCCCACCCCCAAGGGACCACTCACTGTTGTCGATGGCTTTGAGCTGAAGATGGCCAAGGGTGAGTTTATCACGCTGATCGGGCATTCGGGCTGTGGCAAGTCGACGGTGCTGTCAATGGTTGCCGGTCTCAATCCGGTAACCGAAGGGGCGATCGTTCTGGATGGCACGCATGTGATCGAGGCGGGTCCTGATCGTGCAGTGGTGTTTCAGGCGCCAAGTCTAATGCCCTGGCTGACAGCGTATGAGAATGTCGAACTGGGCGTCGACAAGGTCTATCCGGACGCCTCGCGCGCCGAAAAGCGCGACGTCATCGAATACTACCTTTCCAAGGTTGGTCTGGGTGACGCAATGCAGAAGGCGGCGGCGGACCTTTCCAACGGAATGAAACAGCGTGTCGGTATTGCCCGTGCCTTTGCATTGTCGCCGAAACTGCTTCTGTTGGATGAGCCCTTCGGCATGCTCGACAGCCTGACGCGATGGGAACTTCAGGACGTTCTGATGGATGTCTGGAAGCGCACTCAGGTAACCGCGGTTTGTGTGACCCATGACGTGGATGAAGCCATCCTGCTCGCCGACCGGGTCGTGATGATG
>NZ_JAILWL010000170.1 GCF_025698965.1 Roseibium sp. | reverse complement strand
ACCAGCGGTGCAATCTCGCCGGCGTCGATCCTGACAGTGGTGTCAAATGCTGCGCCGGGGTCAGAAGTCCACTTTTCGCCATCAAAACGCAGCATGTCACTGTGAGGCCGGCCGGCGGCCATGCGATAGGCTTTGTCATCCGCCGCGATCAGCGCGGCGCGGCCACCAAGTTCGACGGCCATGTTGCAGATCGTCATCCGGCCCGACATTGACTGCGCCCGAATAGCCGAACCGGCAAATTCCACCGCGTAGCCATTGGCGCCGCCTGCGCCGATCACCTGCACCACCTTCATGATGATGTCCTTGGCGGTCACCCCCGGGGCAAGGTCGCCTTCGACCTCGACCAGCATGGTTTTCAGGCGCTTGTAACGCAGGGTCTGGGTGGCAAGCACATGCTCAACCTCGGACGTGCCGATGCCGAAGCCAAGCGCACCGTAAGCCCCATAGGTGGTGGTATGACTGTCCCCGCAGGCGATCAGCATGCCTGGCGCGACCAGCCCCTGTTCCGGCACCACGACATGTTCGATACCCTGCCGCCGGTCGCCAAGACCGTAAAAGGCGATACTGTGTTTGGTGCAATTGGCCTCCAGATTGTCGATCAGCAGCTTTGATGCCGCGTCATGCGGGACCTGGCTGCGGGTGGCGTTCACATGGTCGATGACTGCCAGATGCGCCTCGGGGCGCCAGACGTTCAATTGCTTTGTGTCGAGTCCAGAAAAGGCTTGCGGGCTGGTGTATTCGTTCATGATGTGAAAATCGACATAGATCAGCATGTCGCCGTCCGGCAGATCGCAAACCTTATGCGCGTCGACCAGCTTGTCATAGAGTGTCCGGCTCATTCGGCGGCCTCCACGTGGATTGGGTTGCGAGAAAAGAAACCGGACATACGCGCGGCTATTTCGTCCGGGATTTCTTCGGCCATGTAGTGCGTCGCGTCGAGCGCTTCGCCGTCGACCCGTTCGGCACGCTGACGCCAGAGGCCAAGTGCATCGAAACACGTCTCGATCACGCCGCGTTTCGCCCAGAGGGCCAGGACAGGCATGTCTAGTTTTCGCCCCTGGTCAGCGTTGTCATGTTCGATGTCGATACTCGCGGCGGCGCGGTAATCCTCGCAGCTTGCATGGATTACGTCCGGCTCTGCGAAGGCCTCCAGATATTCCGTCAAAGCCTCAGAAGAAAACGGATTTTCGCCACGGGCCTGATTGACGCATTTCAGTTTCCAGAACCCTTCGGGATCGCATCCGATCATTTTTTCCGGCAGCGGCTGCGGCTGCGTCAGGAAAAACCAGTGCCAGTAGGCGCGCGCGAATTCGGCGCTCGTCCCGGCATACATCTCGCGGGTCGGCGCAATGTCGAGCAAGGCCATTGCACTGACGCAATCGGGATGATCGAGGCCCAAACGATGCGCAACCCGCGCTCCGCGGTCATGAGCACCAACGAGGAACCGTTCGTGTCCCAAACGCCGCATCACCGCGACAACGTCGTCGGCCATGGCACGTTTCGAGTAAGGCAGATGCGACGGGTCGGACTCAGGTTTGTCCGACCGACCATATCCGCGTAAATCCGGGCAAACGACCTGATATGACCGGGCCAGTATCGGCGCCACACCGTTCCACATCGCGGACGTCTGCGGGTATCCATGCAACAACACAACCGGCGGCGCACCATCCGGACCCGCGCGGCGGATGAACAAGGTCGCGCCGTCTCCGCCGACCCTCTCCTCCACGAATTCCTGAAACATTTACGACTCCTCGGAGAAATCCGGTTTTCCTCGTTATCCCAGATCAATTCGAAATAACTAATCGGAAATAATAATCAATCCTGCCGACTAATCCTTTCGGAAAATCCGATTAATCTCCAGCGACACATGGCGCTCTGGTGGAAGAGATCCGGAGGCGCGACGAAAAGGAGGGTACTATGAAGCTTCTGGTGAGCACGCCCTTTCCCTGACAATGGTACTCGGCGCTACGACTGCGCTTGCGGCGTGCGACGAAGGTGAGGCTGTCATCAAATTCAGCCACGTCATCAACACCGACAAACATCCCAAAGGTATCGCGGCCACGCTGTTGGCCATGATTGGGGGCAAATGTCGTTTGGAACCTTGCGTTGCTGCATCCTGACCGTGTGAACATGGTGACCGCGCTCAGCTTGCCATACCAGGAGCGTGGTGAAATCCCCTGGGTGGACTTCATTGAGAGCTTTTTGGGAAGCGACCAATACATCGTGCATTTCAACCGTCATCCAGGCGAAGCAGATGCGGTACTGGACAAAAACAGGCTTCAGTTCCTGCGCAATCTGTATCGCAAGAACGAACCAATAAAAGCGCCAGAGCCGGGGATGGCCATGATCAATCTTGCCATGGCTGAAACATCTGCCGGTGAGCCTCTCATGAGTGATCGCGAGTTGGCCGTTTTCGACACGGCATTCGAAACCTCAGGGTTCACGAGCAGCATCAATTGGTACAGAAACCTCGACCGCAACTGGCATCTTCTGGCGAAGACCAACCCTGTCATCCAACACTCTGCTCTGATGATTTACGGCGATCGCGATTTGGTGCCGAAGTCCCCAAATTTGAGTGACTTTGTCCCAAACGTCGAGGTGGTCACCCTGCATTGCGGCCACTGGATACAGCAGGAAAAGCCGGAAGAGACAACTCAGGCGATTGTGAACTGGCTGGACCCAAAAAACGCGACCTAGCCCTTGGAGATTTTCAAAACCTACCTGTGTCCTCAAGCCTAGTCTGACGTTTGACCGTAGTGTAACGAGTGACTGTTTGTGACCAATGTGAGCTATGCTGCAATTTGGTCGAGTGTCGGTTTTGGGGCCGAAAGCGGGCTGTCAGGTTCCGTCCGAAAAGTCATCGAAGCGGACGTTCGCGAAGCGCAAATTCGCGGCCGGTTTCGGCCCATAGCGGACATGTACGCTTACCGCAGCAAAGGTCCGAATCAAGCCCTCTTTAACCAATGCTGCAAAGTCAACAAACGTCCGCTAAAGGCATCTGGGAGAGTGATCTAAGTGTCCAGCATCGATAGTGGACACTGTGGGCCGACTCCGTGAGTAGGTGGAAATAGCGGTTTTTGGGCGGCCGCTCACGACTAAATTAAAGCCCCAACTGTCCTTTCATCATAGCTAGATACTCAGCATCGCCCAACGCCTTGCGGGCGGCAATTACCTGCTCGGCGTCCGGGCCGGCGACGTAGCGCATTTGATCGGTCCCCTCTGTGGCTGCCTGCCAGATCGCTTCTGCCACCAGAATGGGGGCTGACCCTTGCGAGCCTGCGGTCTGCATTGCGGCCAGAGCCTTATCCACAAAGGGACCATATTCAGCCAGCTCTGAATCAAAATTGATCATTGAGCCGGTTGTTTCAGCGAAGTTGGTGTTGATCATTCCTGGCTCGATCAGCTTCACCTTGATTCCGATCGCCTCAAGCTCATAGGAGAGCGCTTCCATCATACCTTCGACGGCAAACTTAGATCCATGATAGAGGGAACCGAGCGGGAAAGTTACTTTGCCACCCATGGAGGAGATGGTTATGATCGTCCCGTCGCCTGCTGCCCTCATGTATGGGAGCACATTTTTCGTGACCAGCAGCGCCCCAATGACGTTTACGTCGAACTGCATCCGGATTGCCTTTTCAGGCGTTGCTTCCAATATGCCGTATGCTCCGTAGCCAGCATTGTTCAGCAGAACATCGATCTTTCCGAAGCGTTCAACCGCTTCGGCTACCGCGCTCTTAATGGTCTCCTCATTTGTCACATCCAATGCGGTCACCAACACGTTGTCTAATGCGTTCAGCTCTTCAACTGTTTCAGGGTTGCTGCGCACGGTTGCGACAACATTCCAACCCTTCTCTTGAAAGAACTTGGCGGTCATCCGCCCGATGCCGCTTGAGCACCCTGTGATTAGAATTGTTTGTGTCATATTCACCTCCTGTCATAGTTTATGTTCGCCTCGCCGGGTCGGCGAAATCGTGCGCGCCGCAAGAACAAAATTGATCGCGTCAACGCTCATCATTCCGGCGGGCACCGTGCCCAGAGGAATAAATCAACGGGCCTTCATCAAAAGTCTTTACCGTGGAGGCTGTCTAAGGCCATTTGTCCCGCGAGCTTGGCAAACCGGCCCCAACTTTGATCGACCGAGTATTTGGAGGCGTTCACGAGCATGTGGTCAACTTGCTTTCGGTTTGTGAATGCGAACGCGGATGCTCCGAAATCGTCGATGATCACTGATTTCACGACGTTTTCGTAATTCAGACCATTGCCGAAATTGCCGACCCCGGAAACAAAGTTCTCTGTCGTTTCACCACAACCGCCCCAAGTCAGATAGGCATTGAGCCAGATATTGGGTGGCACGTTGTTGACCGCGATGCCGCCATAGTCGAGTTTGTGAACTGCCGAATGGACGGCAGCTTCGTTCGCTTTAAACGTGTCGTTGTCGACCAGGATCATGCAGCCAAGCGTGCCGAGTAGCCGATTGTTGCAAAAGTCCACGGCTTTGGTGAGGAAATCGCCCGCTTCGTTATCCGTATCCAATGGAAGCTCGCTAAAGATTTGGCAGAAGGCTTCATTGCTGACCGCAAAATCATCTTCACCGATGCCCGGGATGAACACGAAATCACTGTTCGGATGGTTGCCGCCTTCGGGTTTCAGAATCTCTGCGGTTGGCTGGTTCTCAAGGAAGGCTTCCTTGGTCTTATCAACGCCCGGATAATAGGTAGAGGTTCCGAAGGTCGTCTCGGCGATCGCTTTGCGCAACGCCTTGATAAACTGATCGCGCTGAGGCCAGTTCTTCGATGTGATGATCGTTTGAGGGCGTCCACAAACCGCGCCGCCATTGAGCTTCCCGACCGATGCCAGTTGGATCGCCCAATGCTCAATTTCTTTGTCGGTCCAGTGCCCAGGCACGATGAGGCAGGGGTTGTTGCCGCCACACTCCGAGACGAGCGGAGCGCTCGCTGCGTTCTGGATCGCATGAGCAACGCCAGTCGATCCGGTAAAGTAAATCGAGTGAAGACCCTCGAGCGCGGACATTTCACGTCCTTGATCGCCGTCGATGAAGACAAGCGCTCCACGTTCAATGACCGGGGCAAAAATCTTTGCCCACACCTTGTCTGACGCTTCATTGAGCTGGTGTGGTTTGTGGATCACGGCTTTGTTTTCCAGAAAGAGCGCCATCGCCATTTCGATGGAGGAACTATAGTTGCCGGCCCCTGAGACAGCGGTAATGCCTGCAGGCTTATCGAGCGGGTTGACCTGATTAGGCTCTCCGGACACGTGAAGGAACCCTCTCACCTTGCCTGCAATCAGCTTGTCTTTTTTGTAGAGAGGGTAAACCTCAATCGCGGAGCGATCATCTGGCAATTGTTTAATCGCGATTGGCGCTGGCAATTCGCCATGCACAAGCGCCTCATAGAGGTGCCGGATGCCCATGAGCGTATTACCCATTGCGTTGACGGTTGTGACAATTCCCTCTGCGAGCGATATGCCCTCCGCGCCAACTTGTTCGTTCTTCATCGCTGCGTCGGCAGCGCCCAATTCATCGCAGTATTTCAGAATGTTTTCCTGAATCTCTGCAATAAGGGCAAGCCGTTCCACGACTGAAGTTTCAGCCCATGCCGTGGGATTGAGACTGTCAAATGCGTCCTGCGCTTTCATGGGCAATTCCTTCGGTACAAGCATTATTACGTGATGCTTTTTATCAAGCGCCCAAATCGCCAACAATATCATTAGGTGCCATCAGACTTGCCGAAGAGAACGGATCACTCTGCTCGCTTGATCTTGGCCTTGTGGACGCGATCCCGAAGCTCTGCCTCCCAATCACTTTGGGTCTCCTGATACCTGGCCACCATGGCCTCATTTTCATGTATCGCGACGCCAGGTTTGTGGAGCTCGGCCGTCTCCAACATGCGTGTTCGCTCAAACGCGTCATATTCGGCCATCATACGGTCCGCGGCGCCTTTGCTGTGCCCCAGGGCCTCGAGGGCGGAACGCGCTGTGCGCAGCGAGCTGTCATAGGTTTCACGGATGACATCTCGGCAGCCTGCATCCCACAGGTCGAAGACGTGAACGCGATCATAGGCGCGGGCGATCACATGAACATCCGGGTACGCTTCGCGGACGTAGCGGACCAGTTCAGTGGTTTGTTCCTTGCCATCAATCGCGATGATCAGAAGTTTCGCCTCATCGAGACCTGCGGCTTTCAAAAGGTCGTGCCGGGTGGCGTCTCCATAGTACACTTTGAGATCAATCAGGCGCAGCATCTCTAATTGCTCGCTGCTGTAATCGACTACAGTCGTCTCATAGCCCGCAGCGCGCAACGCTGTATTGACCATCCCGCCGACGCGGCCATGTCCTGCAATGATGATGCCAGAATAGTCTTCGATCTCATCGGCGGAAGTGTCCTCACCAGAAATGTATCGTGGCACGATCAAGCGCTCATAGACGATAAACATCAGGGGTGTTGCGAGCATCGAGAGCGCAACCACCAACAACAAAGTGTCGGCGACATCGGCAGGAATCACGGTGTTTGCGACTGTGAAAGACAGCAAAACAAAGCCGAATTCACCAGCTTGCGCGAGACCCAACCCAAAGAGCCATTGATCGCTACCTCTAATTTTGAAGATGCGCGCCAAAGCGAGCAACACAATGGCTTTGACCGCAATGAGGCCAAGGGTCAGCCCCATAATGGATCCGAAACTGCCAAAGAGAAGGTCGAAATCCATACCTGCACCAACGGTTATGAAGAATACGCCCAGGAACAGCCCACGAAATGGGTCGATATCGCTTTCAAGCTCGTGACGATATTCGCTGCTGGCGAGAACAACACCGGCGAGGAATGTGCCAAGAGCCGGAGAGAGGCCGACCATCGTCATCAGCAACGCAATGCCAAGCACCACCATGAGGGCTGTGCTGACAAAAAGCTCGCGCAGCCGCGCTCTGGCAACAAAGCGGAAGAGGGGGCTTACGAGATATTGTCCGACCACAATTACCCCGCCAACGGCCATGATGGTCACAATGGCGGTCCGCCAAGCGCTTTGATGTTCAACCAGAGAGATGTTGAACCCGGACCCGCCATGATCATCTGAATGGCCTGCACTGTTGCTGAGCACTTCTATGAGCTCGGGCGAGGCCAGAAGTGGGACCAATGCCAGCATTGGTATCACCGCGATGTCTTGCGCGAGCAAGACTGAGAAACTGGACTGCCCGCCATCCGAGCGTGACAGGCCTTTTTCCTTCAGGGTTTGATTGACAATCGCCGTTGAGGAGAGCGCGAGAACAAGGCCAATAGCGAGCGCTACGGTCCAGGGCTGACCCAGCGTAAGGGCGATCAGGGCAAACGCCACTGTTGTAAGACCAATCTGCAGGCCTCCAAGGACAAAAATTCGATTGCGGAGGGCCCAAAGCTCCCGTGGTTTCATTTCCAAGCCGATCAGGAACAGCATCATCACAACGCCGAACTCGGCGAAATGCTGAAGGGCAATAACATCTGCCCCGATCGCGTGCAGGATGGGGCTAAGTGCTATGCCAGCGATCAAATAGCCGAGAACAGACCCAAGACCGAAACGTGTCGCGAGCGGGACCGCGATCGCACCTGCAAAGAACAATGAAAACGTGATGAGCATGAAATCAGCTGACAAACTCTACCTCCCAGAAGATAGATGACCGCAAGTTTGCCGAGCGATCACTTGCGTCAGTTTTAGTTGCATCTTTCTTATTCGTTTGCGGAACAACGCAACGCCGTCGAGACAAACACCGGCAATGTTTTCCCTACAGATGCACTCATCCAAAACCGTCTGTATTTTGTAGCTGCGCCCATTGCCCGATTTGTCATGAACAAAATCTATCGTCGAGAAATGGTTGAGATTCGTCGAGCACAGCCAGATGACAGAGTTGTCCTTGTCGTAGCCCCGGCTCTTCATTTGCGCGGTGGGCACAGATCAATCGTTGACTTACCCCTTGCTTCCGCTGGGGTCATGCCCGTCCAGCGTTGGAAAGCGCGAAAGAATGAGTTAGGCTCACGGTATGCCAGCAAAAAAGAGATCTCTTCGATGCTTAGCTCTTCTTCGCTCAGATAGTGCATAGCGAGTTCCAAGCGTGTCGATGCCAGTATCGTTTGGAATGTCTCGCCTTCTTCTTTCAATTGACGTTGCAACGTACGTTTGGACATGGCCATCCTTTCGCAGGTCGCCTCAATACTTGCTTCACCTGACGGCAGCATTTCACGCAGAGCGTTCTTGACCCTAATCGCGAAGAACACCTCCGAGTCTTGTGCCGCCATTCTGTCTCGAAGTTGCTTCTCGAATTCCGGCCAGATTTCCTCGTTCTCGGTGACTAAGGGCAGATCCGCGTCTTGCCGACGCAGAGAAATCTGCGCGCCTCGCTTGGGTTCGCAACCTAGATACGCAAGTACCTCATGCCCTGGGTGCTCAATAAGTGGAAGTTCTAGGCGCGCTGGAACGATTTGCTTAACCGTGTGGCAACGAACGCATTCCAGTAGGAAGATTGCTTCGAACCAGATCATCTGCGGGGGGACTTGAATTTTGGGGTCTACCGATCCGATTGCGACATGCAGGTAGTCATCTTCCTCGGAGACTTGCAGGGTTATCGGTGCCATCAGTGGTTTGAACACTGACAAGCGGTGAAGGCCGGTTCGAACATCAGGCGAGCAAGAAAATGCAAACATCGCGGGCGTAAAATGAGCGTGCGCGAAGAGTTTTCCCAAAGCGAGCGGCAGATCGGGACGCCCAGCTTCAACTTCAACTGCACGCCAAAGATCGAACACCTGCGAAGGCGTCAACTCTACACGCTCGTCGCGCGAAAAGTTATCCGCGAGCCCGGCTCGAAACGCGACCAATTCGGGTGAGATATTCAGTAGTTTGGCCGCCTGCGCGATAGATCTGGCCATTGGGTAAACACGGTTTGACGTTTTAGCCTCCTGTATCAAGGTTTTGGGTCACCCCCTTAGTGCACGCGTCAATTCAGATGCACCATAGGCCTAAAGATAATTGGCACGTTCAGATGGTATTTTGGCGCAATATGATGGTTTAGTCTGTTGATTGCCAATGAGAACTGACCCATCCGCGCGTACTGGACTGACGTTTTTGGTTGGGGAGAAATGAAGTGCTTAAAATCGGATTTTTGAGTGGAATACGACGCTGGGCATTGCGCGCGCAGCGTCCGGTTCCCAACAACATTGAGCAACGTTTTACGAAACGCGCCTCAAACATCGTAGAGCCTTGATCCCGCTCGCCGGACACACTGATGCCGATGCTCGGTTTATCACCGGACAAAACCTAAACTTCGCCAGCGAAACTGCCAAGAAAACACTGGAGACAGTCATGGTGAAATGATGTCAACGCTCCGGGATATGCGGCGGCGTCTCCATAGCGGTCACTGGCGCAACCGCAGCGAAAGTTAACTTTGTCCCGCATAGTTGAACTCGGAACAAACCACCGCAAATGTCCACTCTCGACCCGCTCCCCCTCAATGAAAATCCCTACTCGGGAACAGCTTCTTCGCCTGGTCGCGAGGATGCATCGCTCTTGGTTTCGGGGTGTCGGCCTTCAGGTGCACCGGCACCTCGTCGGTCTTGGCGGTGGTCTCGACCAGAATGTCGTCCTTTGGGTGGCCGAGAAGGGCGAGGTTGTGGGAGCAGTCTTCGATATGGTCGGCGATCAGGTGCACGACAATGCCCTCCCGCTCCAGACGGCCACGTACCTTTAACAACCGCCCGCCGAGGACGGCGGCGCGGAAGCGTTCATACATTTTCGGCCAGACGACCACATTGGAAACGCCGGTCTCGTCTTCCAGGGTCAGGAAGATAACGCCTGAGGCCGTACCGGGGCGCTGGCGGGTGATGACGAGACCGCAGACCGAAACGCGTCGCGCCTCGCGTGGGGTCAGGCGCGCCAGCTGGTCATGTGGGGTGAGGCTTGGAATATGTGGGCGCAGCAGCTCCATAGGATGCGCGCGCAACGTCAGCCGCGTTGCAAGATAATCCTCCACCACTTCCTGACCGAGATGCATCGGCGGCAGGATGACATCCGGCTCGAAGACGGCCTCGCCATCGATCGGATCATTGAAGAGCGGCAGCGGTTTCGGGCTGCGGATTGTTTTCACCTGCCACAGCGCCGCCCGGCGACTGAGCCCCATGCCGGCAAAGGCGTCGGCCTCGGCAAGGCGTTCCAGCGTCGCCGGCGGCACGCCTGTGCGAAGCCACAGGGTTTCGGTATCGGGATAACCGTTGCCGCGCGCCGCCACGATCCAGTCCGCATCTTCTTCGCGCATGCCCTTGATCTGGCGGAAGCCCAATCGCAAGGCTAATGCGCCGTCGCTGCGCTGCTCCAACGTGTTGTCCCAAGAGCTGGTGTTGACGCAGATCGGCCTGACCTCCACCTGATGTTCGCGCGCGTCGCGCACGATCTGCGCCGGAGCATAGAAGCCCATCGGCTGGGCGTTGAGGAGGGCGCAGGCAAACTCGGCCGGGAAATGGCATTTCAGATAGGCTGAGACATAGGCCAGCATGGCAAAGGCGGCCGCGTGGCTTTCCGGAAAGCCGTATTCGCCAAAGCCCTCGATCTGGCCGAAACAGTTCTGGGCAAACTCCAGCTCATAGCCGCGCTCGAGCATGCCGGAAATGAACTTGTCCCGGAGTTGGCCGATCGTACCCATGCGCCGGAAGGTTGCCATGGAGCGGCGCAGCTTGTCCGCCTCCGACGGGGTAAAGCCGGCGGCGACCACGGCGATCTGCATCGCCTGTTCCTGGAACAACGGTACGCCAAGTGTCTTGCCCAGCACATCCTCCAGTTCTCTGGAGGGGAACTTGACCGGTTCCTTGCCCTGCCGCCGGTTGATGTAAGGATGCACCATGCCGCCCTGGATCGGGCCGGGACGGACAATCGCCACCTCGATGACAAGGTCATAGAACTCGCGCGGACGCATACGCGGCAGAAAGTTCATCTGCGCGCGGCTTTCCACCTGAAAGACACCGATCGCATCCGCCTTGCACAGCATGTCATAGGTCCCGGTATCGGCCTGCGGCACGCTGCCAAGGGTCAGCTTGTCGCCGTGATGGGTCTCGATCAGGTCGAAACACTTGCGGATGCAGGTCAGCATCCCAAGGCTGAGCATGTCCACTTTCAGGATGCCGAGGGCATCGATATCGTCCTTGTCCCACTCGATCACCGTACGGTTTTCCATGGCCGCGTTTTCGATCGGGCAGAGTGCGTCGAGCCGCCCTTGCGTGATGACAAACCCGCCGACATGCTGGCTGAGGTGACGCGGAAATCCGATGATTTCGCGGATCAGGTCGATGGTCCGGATCACGCGTGGATTGGAAAGATCCAGTCCCAGTTCCTTGACGCGGGTCTCCTCCGGCCCCTTGTTGGAACTGCCCCAGATCTGACCGGAAAGGGCGGCGGTGACATCCGCATTCAGCCCCATCACCTTGCCGACCTCGCGGATGGCGGCGCGGGTGCGGAAATGGATCACCGTGGCGCAGAGCCCGGCGCGGTGGCGGCCGTATTTTTCATAAACATACTGGATAACCTCCTCACGCCGCTCATGCTCGAAATCGACGTCGATATCCGGCGGTTCGCCCCGATGCTCGGAGATGAAACGTTCCGACACCATGGTGATGGTTTCCGGCCCGACATCGGTGATGCCGAGCGCGTAGCAGATGATGGAATTGGCCGCCGAACCGCGCCCCTGGCACAGGATGTAACGGCTGCGGGCAAACTGGATGATGTCGTGAACGGTCAGGAAATAGGCGGCGAA
>NZ_JAILWL010000017.1 GCF_025698965.1 Roseibium sp. | reverse complement strand
GGCGATTGAAGACGTAACGGTCACGTTCACCGCATAGTCGGCGTCGTAGCCCTTGTCTTTCATGACCGGGACAAGGATCGACCCCAGCGCTGAGATATCAGCGATGGCCGATCCGGAGATCCCGCCGAACAGCATGGATGAAGAAACGTTTACGACACCAAGCCCACCGCGCACTGCACCGACCGCAGCCTGCGCGAAACGCACCAGGCGCATGGCGATACCGCCGTGGAACATCAGTTCTCCCGCAAAGATGAAAAACGGAATTGCCATCAGCGAAAAGACATTGATACCCGAGACGATGCGTTGAAACCCCACAAAGAGCGGTAAACCTTCAAACCAGAAAGCCGCCAGGGCAGCGATGCCCAGTGCAAAGGCAACGGGTGTTCCGATGATGACACAAAGGGCAAACACCCCCAGAAGCAGCGCGAGTCCCATTTTTTATCCTTGTTCTAAGCTGTCTTCGCGTTGATCTCGCCCAAGCATCAGGCGGATCAAGTGACCCATGGAAAAGAGAAAGATCAGAACCCCGCAAATTGTCAGCGGCAATGACCGCAGCCCTTCCGACCATTGGATCAGCGGGATCAATGTCTTCCATTTGAAGATCGTCAATTCCGTGCCGTACCAGAACATCATGGCGCCGAAGACAGCCATGAGTACATCGCTCACGCAGACAAATACGATCCGTATCCAGGACGGCACCAGACTGCGAAACAAGACAACCGATAGATGGGTATTCTGGTTCACGCCAACCGCTGCGCCCAGAAACGTGATGACCATGATCAGCAGAAGCGAGACCTGCTCGACCCATGTCGGGGTATCGTTCAAGACATACCGCCCAAAAACCAGCCAGGCAAAAATCGCGGTCATGATGACAAGCGCTGACCCGGCCAGGATAAGGCAGATCTTTGAAATCAGGTCGAATGCCGAGTCCATACGCTGCAGGAAGGCAGGCTGTTCAGACTTTTCACGCATCAGATCTCTCTCTTTTGAAATTCGCCCGGCATCCAATGATGGAGCCGGGCGAGCTCAGGTGTTGTCAAAGCCAGTCGTCACTCGGTCGACTTGGCAAGGTCCACCAGTGTCTTCATGTCAGGGTTGGCGGCAAGGTATTCTTCGTAAACTGCGGCCATTGCATCCTGGAACGGGCCCTTGTCAGCAATCTCGTTGACGACAATACCGGCAGCTTCAACATCCTTGCGGGCCTGTTCTGACTGAATCGCCCAGAGTTCGTGTTGGTAAAGTGCGGCCTCTTCAGCTGCTTTCTTCACCTCAGCCTGCATTTCCGGTGACAACGCTTCGAACTTGGCAGTGTTCACGCAGATGCATTCCGGAATGATCAAATGCTCGCTGAGGGAGTAGTTGGTCGTCACTTCATAATGGCCGACATTCTTGAACGACGGAAAGTTGTTCTCTGCGCCATCGACAACACCGGTTTTCAAGGCCTGCTGTACTTCGGAAAACGCCATTGGTGACGGGTTACCACCCATTGCCGAAATCATGGCGGTGTATAGGTCATTGTTCATGACCCTGATCTTCAGACCTTCCACATCAGCTGGCGTGTTGATCGGCTTCTGGCTGTAGAAAGACCGCGCGCCGGCATCAATCCAAGCAAGCGGTGTAAGTCCGGCATCAGCCATGCCTTGGGCCACGATATCTCCGGCTTCACCTTCAAGAACCCGGAACATGTGCGGCACGCTTTTGAAGATGAAGGGCAATGAAACAAGGTTTGCTTCCTTGACCATCGGACCGATCGGTCCAAGGTTGAAATTGCCAACTTCGATTGCGCCGATCCGAACCTGTTCCAACGCATCGGGCTGGGACCCGAGAACACCGCCGTGAAACACCTCCACGGTGAGATCACCACCAGTGGCATCGGCAACCAGTTCGGCAAATTTGTCCATCGCGGCGGTATTCGGGTGACCGTCATGGTGGATATTCCAAGCACGCCATTGCTCAGCAGCAGCCACGCCGCCCATGACAGACATCGCGGCCAGGGCACCTACCAGGGCTGTAGAGACTTTCTTGTACATGTTTTCCTCCTCGTTCGATTAAAGGCCAGAGCTACCTGGCAGTTGAGGGAAGCGACTTAGGAAAAGGTCACGCTTCCGTTGATTTCGACGCTGATTTCCGGGACGAACCCTGCTTTTTTCAACCTTCTTTCATTGAGGCAGCAGATGTGCTTCTCGATCCGATTCAGTGAAATTCGCGGGATCTGTGCCCCTCTCGGAATTGACGGTGGCATTGCGGAATTCGGCTCTTACCCTGCCCGCGCAAACCAGACCAATTCGCTCACTCCCAATTTCTTCGCATGTCCATTCCTTTCGAAACATCACGTGCGACTGCATCCGGATCGCAATCAACTTGACTGGTTGTGTCGGTCGTGGATGCAGCCTCGATCATCGGTTCCTCCCTTCGATCTGCGTTTACGATATGTATTTTACAAATTTTTACAAGTTAAAAAATGAATAAAACAAATTTTAGGGTAGATTATGAATAACCATTTGAAATAAAAGTATTTTTATGAACTGACGCTACTTCGAAAGTTGGAAAATCCAGCTTCGATCAAATACCGGCGAAAAGATCTCGACGGCAGGTCCGCCTGAAAACGGGGCTGCTGACAGCCCCGTATCCACCGTCAGGAAAAGAAAAGCCCGCCATTGATATCGACACACGCACCAGTCATGTAGGCCGATTGCTCGGAGGCAAGAAACACCGCAAGATTGGCAACTTCCTCAGAAGAGCCCTCCCTCTTCAAAGGGGTGACCCCGGCAACATGCTCACGCACCTCAGGTTTGGTGAAGGTGTTGTGGAAGTCCGTGTCGATCATTCCCGGGCAAAGAGCGTTCACGCGAATGTCTGGAGCCAGCTCCTTGGCCATGCCCCGGGTCATTGTCATGACAGCGCCTTTCGAGGTTGCATAAGCCATCGCGCCAGGTCCGCCCCCATCTCTGCCGGCTTGTGAAGCCATGTTAACAATGGCCCCACCCGGTCTCATATGCGGAAGCGCCGACTGAGTGATCAGGAATGCAGAGGTAACATTTAGATCGAAGACATTCTGCCAGAATTCTGGCGTGATCTCGGCGACCTTTTTGCGAGCGACCAGCCCCCCAGTGATCGGCATGACAATGTCGATACCGCCAAATTCGGCAACGGTTTTGTCAACGAGTGCGGTTACGTCTTCCTGGCTGGTCATATCCCCCTGAAGGGCAAATGCCTTGCCGCCTTTCGCCTTGATCTCCTCAACGGCGCTTTCGGCACCGGCGCTGCTGGCGAAATAGTTGATCGCCACGTTCGCGCCAGCTTCGGCCAGCGCCATAACGCACGCACGCCCGATATCCCTGCCGCCACCGGTGACAATTGCTGTTTTTCCCTTGAGGTTCATTATAGGTCTCCTGAAGACTTAGAAGTCGTGTTTGAAAACGAGATGTCTGGCACCGGCATTCGGATCAGGAATTGACGCGGCTCCGGATCGCAATCCGGAACCCAGATCTTCTGCTAGCTATCTGAAACAGTTCAAATAAATTCAGAATCTCTTTCTTGCTTTCGAAGATCGAGCAAACAATCAAGGCACAGTCTCGATTGCGCGCCCTCTCCACACTTGTTGGAAGCGATTTCCCAACCGATACATCAAATCAGCAGCACAAATCAACACAAATTTTTACAAATTAATTACAAAAGCAGAATGCGGCTTGTCATATAGACACTACAATCCGCTGATTTTTGCGATTTTTCCTGATCTTTTTGCTTTTCAAAACAACAAAAATCATTTGTAATAGCGCTCAGATTACTAATTTATATGTTATTTTTCAGTAAGATATGCAGAATTCCGATCAATTGCGATTCAAGAGAAAAGATATTTGATACTCAAAAATTTTACAAATAATTGACAAGTTGAGAAGTCATGGCTATTCATCAGGGAAAGATTGCAATTTGCATCATAATACAAGCGGCGGAGCTTACCCCATGACCGGTCTGAGCAAACAGACACAAGAAAAACTGATGACTGTCAGCACGGCAACGCTCACGACGGTCATGTTCAAGCGCGGCTTGCGCAATATCTTTCTTCAGGGTGTTCACCGGCTGCGACCGGGACCGAACATGGTCGGGATCGCCTATACACTCAGATATATCCCGGCACGCGAAGATCTTGATCACATAGAGTCATTCGCCGACCGCACGAATGCGCAGCGAAAGGGGGTTGAAGAATGCCCACCAGGAGCAGTGTTTGTCATCGATTCTCGCGGGGACGCCTCTGCCGCGTCCGCCGGTTGCATTCTGGCGGCCCGTCTGCAGGCCCGCGGCTGCAACGGTATAGTGACAGACGGCGGCTTCAGGGATACTCCGGAAATCGCAGAACTGAAAATGCCGAGTTATCATTCGCGACCAAGCGCTCCGACAAACCTGACGAAGCATCATGCCGTGGCAGTGAATGACCCGATTGCCTGCGGTGGTGTGTCGGTTTTTCCGGGCGACATCATCGTCGGAGACAACGAAGGAGTTGTTTGCATACCGCAACATATGGCAAACGAAGTCTCGGAAGAAGCTTCGGAGATGACGGTCTTCGAGGACTTCGTGTTGGAAATGGTGAGACAAGGCGCTTCGACATTCGGGCTCTACCCCCCGACCGATCCGTCTATCAAGGACAGGTTTACAGCGTGGCGGCAGGCAAAAGGCAGATAAAGCAATCTCCGGCAACGGAGCGGCAGGTGCGTGACCGGACACTGTCCGACAAGGCCTATGAGAGTATTCTGTCCAAAATAATGGATGGAGACATACCGGTTGGTGGCAAACTACCGACCGAGCAGGTTCTTTCAGAGGAACTCGGTGTCTCCCGCCCTGTCTTGCGTCAGGCGCTGAAGCAGCTGCGGGAAGATGATGTTGTCGTCTCGCGGCAGGGTTCCGGTTCTTACGTCAAACGCCGGCCGGAAGGGGCGGTTCTCGATTTTGCACCTGTGGGTTCCATTGCAGACATCCAGCGAACCTTCGAATTCAGGGCCGCCGTAGAGGGCGAAGCTGCCTTCCTGGCGGCCGAACGGCGTACAGATGCCGATCTGAACGAATTGCAGGCAACCCTTAAGGAACTTGACCGCTGCATCGAGGAAGGTGAACTTGGCGTTGCGGCCGACGAAGCATTTCATGTGGCGGTCTGCAATGCGGCCGACAACAAGTACTTCGTTGCGGCAAGGTCCTCGATGAAATCAAACATCCTGACCGGAATGAACCTGACAAGGAACCTGTCTCTGACAAAACCTCAGGACAGAATGCGCCTGGTCCAGGCCGAGCATTACGACATTTACAACGCGATTGAAGCGCGCGATTGCAGCGCCGCAAGATTGGCGATGCGCGCTCACGTGGAAAACGCCCGCAAGCGCATTTTTGAAGGTTGAATTGAAGGGGCTCCCGCAATGAAGCCCCTTTGCTGCAAAGAGATGGCCAAACCGGCAGCGCCCGTCTCAGACAACCGGCCGGCCATGCGCTTCAAGAAAATCGTCCCGGCGCGGCGCAAAGGCGTCAAAGAGACTCCCGGTCTCCTCGCAAATACATGAATGCACTGCGTTCGAGGGGATGACCATCGCGTCGCCCGGCCCAAGAACCTTGGTGTTTCCTTCGACGGTGAAGCGGAAACGTCCAGACGCAACATAAGTTGTTTGTGTATGCGGATGGTTATGCGGCAGCCCTTCGCCCCCCTCTTCGAAACGAAACTCAACCATCATGATATCCTTGTTTTCGCAGAGTATCCGACGTTTCGCGCCTGGACCTGAATCCATCCACTCGGACGGTGAGTCTGAATGTACGATCATCACTTCCCTCATTTGTTAAATTTGTAATTATACTTGTATAATTTGTAAATAAACTCGTCAATGTGTAAACCCCGTGCAGCGCCAAACGGTGATGCAGTCATCTTGCCGTTGACTTCAGCCAGACCGCACTTTTGGCGCAATTCGTTGCTCATACTTCAGGCCTGTCGAAATTGGGCGACGAGGCTGTCAGGTCTTTGGGTCGCCGGGACAAATGATCCGGATGCCGAGAACATCGCTACTTCTGGCACTATTTTTTTTGACCGTCACAGCCAGTGCTTCCGATCATGAATCCGTTCTGGAAGCGAGGCAGGCGGGAAACATTGCGTCCTTCAGCAAAATTCTTTCTGCCGCCCGCGCAGCCGTCGGTGAACGAACAATTCTGGTCGATGCAAAGGTCCGCAAGCGCAGATCAGGACTTCAGGTGAAAGTCATACTGCGCAGAACGGAATCCGATGAGATCGTGGTGGTGACCGTCGATGCGGTCGAGGCAAGCGTTGTGGACGTCACTCATCGCGAACCGACTTCAAAGCCTGGAAAGCGCGAGGCCCCAAAAGCAAACTCCCGCCGTAATGTTGATCCAAGCTCGAACAAGGAACCGGACAGCAACCGGGAATCCAGAGGCGGCAATTCAGAAAGGGGTAACGGCAATCGCGACGGCGACCGTGGAAGAAGCGGAGACGGAAATGGTCGCGGCGACAAGAGTGGGTCAAGAAAATGAAGTTGTTGGTCATCGAAGATGAGCTTGCACTCCAACATCAAATTCGACGGGAGCTCATAAAGGAGGGCTTTACTGTAGATCAGGCGGACAACGGCGAAGACGGGCAGTTTCTTGGCGAAACCGAGCGGTATGATGCAATCGTCCTTGATCTCACGTTACCGACGAAGGATGGCACTTCGGTGCTGAAGGAATGGCGTGATGCCGACATCCGCACCCCCGTCATAATCCTTACCGCCCGTTCCCGCTGGCAGGATCGGGTTGCGGGCCTGAATGCCGGAGGAGACGATTACCTGGCCAAGCCCTTCCGGATTGAGGAACTGGTTGCCAGACTTCAGGCTCTGATACGGCGGTCTGCTGGTCTTGCCGCTCCTCAGATCGAACTCGGCGACATCTCCCTAAACACGGAAAGCGGCCGGGTTTACTGCTGCGGCAACGCTGTCGATCTGACCGGCAATGAGCTCAAACTGCTGAAAGCGATGATGCTGCGACCTGACAAGGTTCACAGCAAATCTGAGCTCTCTGAAAAAATCTACGGGTATTTTGAGGAACGGGATTCCAATACTGTCGAGGTTTATGTCGCTCAACTGCGTCAGAAGATCGGGCGTTACTTCATTCAAACGATCCGTGGACGGGGCTACACAATTCGACATCACGCATGTCCGGATCGCTAACCTACAGGGTCGTAGCTGCCGGTTTGATCTGGATTACGTGTGCATTGGGTATCGGCGGCTGGCTGATCTACGGAATGTTTCAGGACTCCATTTCCCGTCTGTTCGATTCCAGACTGGAGGCGGAACTGGAGCTTTTGACCGCGAAAATTGCAGACACAGAAGCCAATCCCGCGGATCAGATGAAAAATCCCGACTTCTGGCGCGTTTATTCCGGAACCTATTGGCAAGCCACGGCGGAAGATGGTCGGCGCTATCGCTCCCGCTCTTTGTGGGACATGGAACTTCCTGTCCCCGATGTTGTTCCCGATGGCTGGATATACGAGATCGTGGGTCCTGGTAATCGCCCAATCCGTATTCTCGCGCGTTCATTGACCATGCCCAGCGGAACCCGCTGGACCCTTGCCGTCGGGCATGACAAATCCGCTCTGCATGATGAAATCGCGGTATTCAGCCGTGCGCTTTTTTTATCGGCCGGTATCCTGGGTGGCATATTGCTGACTTCGGCATTTCTGCTGCTGCGCATTGCCCTTTCACCACTCCAGCAACTTCACAGTGCAGTCCGCAAACGACAGGTTCGATCCGGGTCGATCGAGGGACACTATCCAGCGGAAGTCGCTCCGCTGGTGGAGGATTTGAACCAGATGCTGGAGCGCAATGAAAGATTACGGGAACGAGGCAGGCGGCAAGCGGCCAATTTGGCCCATGCGCTGAAAACACCTGCGGCAATTCTCGCCAACGAACTTACGAAGGCAGATCGAGGGGAACAGATTGATACCATCCTTTCGGTCGAGGCGGTCGACAGGATCAGCGCCACTGCGGAAAGGCATCTCACCCATGCCAACGCGGACCCGGAGGACGTTTTTCTGGCCGGTTCGATCGATGCGGTCCCCTTGGCACAGGAAATTGCGCGGGCAATGCGCAGGCTCTACCCGGACAGATCACTCGAAATTTTCTCGGATCAGACTGTTCTTGTTCACATTCCGCAATCCGAGATAACCGAGATTCTCGGGAACATCTTAGACAATGCCGCCAAGTGGGCGCATCGACAGGTCCGTCTTACGCTTCTGACGGGCATTGATCATTGCACGATAACCGTCGAAGACGACGGCCCGGGCGTTCCTGAAAAAGACAGACGAAGAATTCTGAGCGAGGGCGTACGGCTGGACACCTCCAAGCCCGGCACAGGTCTTGGTCTGACAATAGTTGCGGATATTGTCGAATACCATGGCGGTCAAATTCATATGACACAGTCGCTCCGCGGCGGTTTGAAGGTGTCTGTAGAATTGCCGGCCCATCGAAATCGCCGTTACGCGTAGTCAGTTCTCCTACTCAATTGGAACATGAGGCCAATCTTAAAGAACGCCTCAGTTTCATTTCAGCTGAGTTCTCCAGTCTTCTCCCGATGAGCCTTCAACCTCTTTCTCAAGGGTCGGTTCAAGCACCGGCAGGTAAAGGAGACTAAGATGGAACCTGAGGACACAGGCAGCAACCTTCAAAACCAGATTGACGCTCTCCAGGCAAACATCGCGGGAGAAGACCAGGCTCCCAGAGGGCGTGGGCGAAAGGACGATGTTGTAACTGTGGCACGTCCTGTAGACGGTGCAGGAACAAATCCCGACTATCCGGACTGGGGGGCAGTCGGCCAGACGTTGCTGCGCTTGGCCGACGCCCGTTATGCAGATGGTATCGGCGAGATGATGAATGGCCTGCCGAATCCCCGCGACATCAGCAATGCAGTTTCGCAACAATCCGAGGACGAGCCCAATTCCTTCGGTCTGAGTGACCTATTCTGGGCCTGGGGTCAGTTTATCGACCATGACCTGGATCTGACTGAAGCAGGTGAAACAACATATGAACCGATCCCTGTCCCAGTGGGAGACCCCTTTTTCGACCCACAGGGCCTCGGTGAGGCCGTCATTCCGTTTTTCCGGGTGGATCCGGTGCATGACAGCGGTGTCACGGACACTCGTAGTTACGAAAACGAAATCACCTCCTTTCTCGACGCATCCATGGTCTATGGCTCGGATATCGCGACCGCAGCCTCGCTGCGAACTGATGGCGGCAAGCTGCTGCTTGACGATCAGGGTTTTCTAATCGAGACCGGGGAAGGCGGTGTTCTGGCAGGTGATATCCGCGCCGCTGAAAACGTGGCACTCACATCTTTGCACACGCTTTTCGCCCGTGAACACAACCGCATTGTCGACGAATTGGCGGCTGAAAACCCTGACTTGACCGACGACGAGCTGTTCGCCGCTGCGCGGCAACGGGTGGAAGCCGAAATCCAGGCGATCACCTTCAACGAATTTCTGCCCCTGCTCGTGGGAAAAAAGGCAATCGAGAAATACGACGGATATGACGAAGAAGTGAATCCAGGCATTTCGGTGGAATTTTCCACTGCAGCCTTTCGCTTCGGTCACACACTGCTATCGTCGGAAATTCAAAGGCTCAATGAAGACGGGTCCGTCATCGCGGCAGGCAATCTGGCACTTGCCGATGCCTTCTTTTCACCAGAACAGATATCTGAAAATGGCGGCATCGATCCGATCCTGCGCGGTCTTGCCGACGGCACAGCGCAGGAAATTGACACCCAAGTTGTCGAAGACGTACGCTCCTTTTTGTTCGGAGCTCCCGGTTCAGGCGGGCTCGATCTCGCATCGCTCAATATTCAGCGCGGGCGCGACCTGGGCGTTGCCAGTTACAACGACCTGAGAGAAGCGCTCGGTTTGGCACGGGCACAGGATTTTTCCGACATAACATCCGACAGTGAATTGGCTGCACAACTCGCTGATGTCTACGGAGATGTCGATCTTGTCGATGCCTGGATCGGAGGCCTGGCAGAAGACCCATACGCCGATGGTGTCATCGGCGAGACATTTGCGACAATCATCATCGATCAATTCATGCGCATTCGAGACGGCGATCCCTATTGGAGTCAGGCAGGCGGCCTCGCAAAGGACGAGGTCAGGGATCTGTGGGGAACCACTTTGGCAGATATCATCGAAGCCAATACCGAAGTCGACACCGTGCAGGATAATGCCTTCTTGTCATACGATCGCGTTTCGGGGACCGGTTCAAACGATGTTCTGATGGGCTCTGACGGACGCGATCTGCTGCTCGGCCTGGCCGGTGACGACGAGCTCCTGGGCGGTAGGGGCGATGACCAGTTGGAAGGTGGTGACGGGAATGATGAGCTCATCGGCGGGGCTGGCAGAGATGTCCTTGATGGCGGCAGCGGCAATGACCAGCTGACCGGAGGAACCGGCAAGGACAGGTTCAGCTTTGTTGGAACCTTTGGCGACGACACGATCAGCGATTTCGGTACCGACGCACGAAACGCAGACAGGATCGGTATCGAAACCGATCTATTTGAAACCGTCGACGAACTGTTCGCAGCTGCAGAACAGGTTGGCAGCGATGTGATCCTGGATTTCGAAGAAGCCGGATCGATCACTCTTGCAAACACCAGTCTGTCCAGCTTGGGACAGGACGACTTTTTGCTGATCTGACCCCTGCGCAAATCGTGCAGCCATCCGGGTCCAAACGGGATGGTTGCCGATATTTGCAGAGATCCTTGCGGGCAAGGCCTGGGAATTCCAGCCGCTTTCGCTCAGCTCGGCTGGAACTCAGCTTGGCCCGCAAGGATTGTTCATGTTCTCGCCTTTTCAAAGGCTGCCCAGGCGGCCTCGAACTTCTCGAATGTAAAGCCGGGTTCACGCGCGGGACCGAGAACAAGTTTTTCGGTCTCCAGGAGCTTTCGAATTGCTGCTGCCAGACCGGGAATGACAGTGTCCGGAATGACCAGGGCACCATGCCGGTCGGCATGCACAAGTTCTCCCGGTCGAATGTCCAGTCCGAAGATCTTCACCGGTGTATCTATTTCCTTCACATGCACAAATCCATGGCTGGGCCCGATCGATCCTGCAACGACCGGAAACGCTTCCGGCAGATCGCCAAGATCCCGCATGACCCCGTTGGTCAGCGCACCCGACAACCCGAGCCCCTTGTGCACCGTCGTGTTGATTTCCCCCCAATAGGCACCGATCGCATTGGGGTAATCGACATCTTCAACAACAACCAAACCCGGTCGCATTCCTTCAGACATGTAGCGGTAATAGTCCATACGCCGCGCCTTGATCACATCGGCCGCTTCGTTGGGCGGTGCCAGCGCGGAGATTTTTGCAGTCCGGGCAAAACCGACCATGGCACCTGCATCTGTATCGGAACAGAGCATCGTGCCTCGTGTGAAGCGGTTAAAGCCGCGTTTGCCCTCGGCCACTTCGATCGCATTGCAGACGGTCGGCGTATCGACGGATTTCAACAGGTCCAGCAGTTCGGCGTTCATGATAGCTCCAGCCAGGTTTGAATGGCCATGTTGACGGCCTCGGGTTGTTCCAGCGTCGGCAGATGCCCGGCACCTTCAACGATTTCGAGTATCGAACCGTCGATGAGATCGTGCATCAGTTGATGACGGTCAATGGGACAAAGCCGATCCTCCTGCCCCATCAGGATCAAGGTCGGCACCTTCACCGCCCTCAAGGTGTCCTGTTGATCCGGGCGACGTTGCAGAGCCCTGGATTGGCGCTCGAACACATTCGGACCAAGATCTATGGCCATTGCCATGCACGTGTCCAGAACGTCCTGTCGCAACGGCCCGTTGGCCAGATAGTTCGGTTTTAATTCGTCCCGCATGATTTCGCGCAGTTCACCGGCCCGAACCCGTTCGATCTGCGGTTCACGGCGCTGTCGAACCTCTTCCAGTTCCGCCCGAGGATTGGTATCGAGCAATGCCAACCGCTCAATTCGGTCCGGCGCCTGTCTCACAACTTCCATTGCAACAATTCCGCCCATGGAAAGGCCGGCAAGGGAAAAACGAGGTGGGGCATGCGCCAGAATGTCTGCTGCCAGCTTTTCAACGGTGTCATAAGCCGTGACAGGAGCCAGTTGAAGCGGAACCCGTCCGGACAAGCAGGCAATTTGCGGCCCGTATAGCCGCGCATCGCACATCATTCCAGGCAGCAGGAGAAGTGGTGTCACGCACGCTCTCCTGCCAATGCGGCACCTTCCGACAGTGCCTTCAATTTGGCAAAGGCGATCTCCGGATCGACCGCGCCATAGCCGGCAAAAGTACCGAAGCCGCAGTCGGAACCGGCGATCACCCTGTCCGCCCCCACGATACCGACAAACCGATCCAGACGCTGCGCCACCACTTCCGGATGTTCGACGAAGTTCGTTGTCGTGTCGACGACACCGGGCACAAGGATCTTGTCCTCTGGAATTTCCGCCTTCCTGTCCCTGAACACTGCCCACTCATGGGCGTGGCGCGGGTTGGAGGTTTCGAACAGAACATGGCGAGCGCGGGCAGACATCAGTGTCGAAAACACTTTATCCATGGAAATGTCGCAGACATGAGGCCCCTCATAGTTGCCCCAGCAGATGTGAATGCGAACTTTTGCCGGATCGATGTTCTGAAGTGCATGATTGAGCGCATCGACATGTGTGGCGGCAATCCTGACGAATTCCTCATCCGACAGGTCATTGAAAAGCATGTGCCTTGAGAGAGCCAGATCAGGGCAATCCAGCTGCAGATCGAGACCGGACGCAACAATCGTTTCGTACTCATCCTTCATGACATCCGCCAGCGCCTGAAGATAGGCCTCGCGCGAAGGATAGTGATCATTTTGCAGGAACAGCGAAATCACACCGGGCGAGGCCGCATTCATGAACCCCCGATTGACACCGTGTTCGGCCATGGCGGCTTTCAGATGTGCAATATCCTTTTCAAGTTCTCCCTGTCCCTTGGACCGAACCTCACCAGTACACATCGGACGTGCGTATTGCGGCGTACCACCGCTTTCGGCGATCCGTTTCAGAAAGCTTGGATAGAGTTTCAGATCCGCAGGCGCATTGCGCGGGCTGTCTCCTGAAAACCCGGTATAGCGGTCTTTCACATAGGTGGCATAGGAGATCTTTGAGGTTTCGCCGTCGCTGACAATCGTTACCCCCTCCTCGACCTGCCTGCGCACCGTGTCGGACACCGCTTCGGCCATCGCCGCATCAAATGCCGCTTCGTCATATGGCTCGCCCTTTTCCCGGGCGAAGATGAAATCGACGACCTTCTGAGTGCGCGGCAAAGAGCCGACATGGGTGACTTCAATCTTGCTCATAGGCTCCTCCCGGCTGGGGCAGGGTGTCCCTGCCCCGTTTTTGTCGTCAGGCGGCCCAGGTTGCCCCGGCCGGATCATCCGTGTTCATTACCCTGAAAAGGCTTGCCTCACCGCTCATCGACGGCACGAGGCTGTGCTTCAGCCCTGGCGGCACCGCACATGTGTCACCCGGTGCAAGAACCTTTTCGCCATCGGCCCAGCTCAGCTTCCAATGTCCGCGCATGACCATCAGGATCTCATGGCAATTCAGCGTGTAGTCGGTTTCGGGGATGGACCCGCGCGTCAGGAATTCCACCTCAAAACCCGGCTTGTCTTTCAATAGCGCCGTCTCGCCGATCACCTTGCAGGGACTGTCCGCCGCCAGGGCCATCATGTCCCAGTAGCGGGCCACGTAGTCGCGCACCACCGCCTCATTGCCCGGTTCGGGATAGGCTTTCAGTTCTTCGTCCGTCAGCAGTGGCATGGGCTTGACGCCTTCAGGCAGTCTCTGTCCCTGCTTGGTGTCGTAAAGCACGCCGTTTTCTCCCAGAACCAGGCCATGATCCTTGGCGTCTTCGATCACCTGCGGTGCCCAGATCACGCCACCACCGGCGTCGTCGCCGCCAAGGATCGCCATGATCATCCCGTAGTCTGTGCCGATGTTTTCAAATCCCCGAAAAATGCCGGTGGGAATATTGAAGATATCGCCCTCTTCGAGCACGACTTCACCTGCCGAGCCCCAGCGGCCCCAGAAGAAACGCCAACGACCTTTGAGAACATAAAAAACTTCTGCCGTACGGTGCGAATGAAGCGAGTTCCGGCATTTCGGCGGCTGACCGGCAGCCCCGATGTTGAACCCAGGTGTTTCCTTGATGTGCACGTGCTGATCAGGGCTTTCCGAAACACCACCACCAATGACTGTGAAGTTTTCCTTCTGATCGGATCCAGGTGTATGCGCGTCGATGAAAGCCGTGCGACAGGGTTTCAAATCGCCATACCGGACAATCCGGCTTTCCATTTCTTCAGGGGTCATAATACGCCTTCGGGGTTTTGGCTGTGTCAGCCGGTCTTCAATACGATCTGTTTCCAGATCGACGTTTCATCAAAAAGAACGAATTCGCGGCGCAGTCCCCAGGGTCCGAATTCCGCATGAGCGGCGCCCATAACGTAGACGTCGGCGCCAGTCGGCTGACCGAAAACGCCCCAGCCGTCATGTTTGCCGTGCAACGACCAGCGCAAGGCGGCGCGTGGTGGCATCATCGGATCGTCGCGGCCGATCTGATGTTCTATCTTGAATTCCGCACTCGGGAAGCTGGCGCGTAGTCCCATCCAGAACCGATCGGCATCCGGCCAGGAAACGCCTCCTACACCGCCAGGGTAGGCAAGTCGGCAGGCCCGATCATATTCGGCTTCGATTGTCGCCATGTCGGCGCCCATTATCCGGTTCAGGACATCGGCGTATTTGGCTCCCCATTCATTGTCGTTGCCTTTGCCCTTGTAAGGACCTGGCTTGTCGATGGACGGGTTGAAGGGAGGCACGCAAGCTTGCGGACCTCCCTCGCGTTCAATGAGATCGCGTGCATAATCCTTCGGGTCCCAGCCCAACTGGCGCACTACCGCACCCTGATCCCGGATCAGCCACTCGTCGTTGATCTGATTGTCGATCGCATGACAGTCGGCAATGATCCGGTAGCGAAGCTTCGTGCCGCTCGCCTTGCCGTAAACACCATCACCGGAATGAGTGGCGGTGGAAAATATCCTGTGCGACGACAACATTCCGTCTTCCGGCGTTCCTGACCAGATCACGTCTTCGCCCAGAAGCGTGCGGTCCGGAAATTCCGCAAGCGTTGCCATGGTCGCGCCGATTACACCCTGATTGCCGACCACGACCGAGCCGGGAGAACGCACGACAATGTCCTCTGAATAATAGTGATGCAGGGTTGCGATCTGGCGTTCTTCCCAGATCTCCCTGGTGATCCCGATGATATAGTCGGGAAAATCCTGCCAGCGCGGGTCAAAGCCTTTCATCGGGCCATCCTTCGGGAATGCGTGCGGAACCGCGGACCATCAGCGGTCCGTCGATCTTGATTTTCTGGACATCCTGGCTGCCTTCCTCGATCCAGCCGAGCAAGGTCGAGACGGTCGCCTCGACCATGCGGTTCGAAGGCTGGCGCAGGGTCGTCAGGTCATAGGCAGGCCAGGAGGCTAACGGGACATCGTCGTAGCCGACGACAGAAACATCGCCCGGGATATCGAGCTTGAGTTCAAAACGAAGTACATCCATGACGGCAAAGGCCATGTGGTCGTTGCCGACAAAAACCGCATCAGGCCTGTCTTCACCGGAAAACATCTCCCGCGTTGCCGCCGCAGCGGCTTCACGGGTATATTTTCCGTCAATACAGGCAACCAGTTCCGCGCCGGTCTGTTCAAGCCCCGATCTGAAGCCCGCTTCGCGATCTCTCCCGGTGGAAGACCCGGACCAGCCGGCGATATGCGCAATTTTCTTGTGTCCGCCCGCGACCAGAAACTCCGCAATCTTGCGGCCGCCTTCAATATTGTTGGACGTCACCTGATTGAGGCGCTCGTCATCCTGTCCGCGGTTGAAAAGAACCACCGGAACGCCTGCTGCGGAGCAGCGGGCAGCCAGTGCATTCGACATGCCGACGGATGCGGTGATGATACCATCGACCTGATAATCGAGCAGCTCGCCCATCACTTTGTCGACGCTGTCGTCTTCGTTGGACACCATGAAAACGAGGATGTGGTAACCGTGTGCCTGAAGAGCGTTGGACAGCTTTTCCAGCGCATCCGGGTAGAACTGGTTTTCCAGATAGGCGACAACAAGACCGATGATCCTGGACCTGCCGGTGATCAGTGACCGGGCCAGCACATTTGGCCGGTATCCCAGTTCCTCGGCTGCCTTCAGAACCTTTTCGGCCATTTTCGGCGAAACGGAAGCGCCGGGTGTGAAAACACGGCTGACGGCGGACTGGCTGACACCGGCCCGTTTGGCAACTTCAATGGATGTGACTTTCTCGCTGCCCATCAGTCTGCCGTCCAACCTCCCTCGACGAGAAGAGAAGTACCGGTGACCAGCGAAGCTGCGTCGCTTGCCAGATAAAGAACCGCTCCCATGATGTCCTCGACTTCACCTGTGCGGCCAAGTTTGATTTTTTCCTCGATCCATTTGACGCGCTCGGGATCGTTGAAAGTCGGTTCGGTCAAAGGCGTGCGGATGAAGGTCGGACAAACAGTGTTGATGCGGATCTTGTTCGGTCCAAACTCGATGGCCATTGCCTTGGTAAAGCCTTCGACGGCGAACTTGGACGCACAATAGACGGCACGGTCGATACCGCCGACGTGAGCCATCTGGGATGAAATGTTGATCAAGGACCCTGGTTTGCCTGCCTGCAGCAAGCCTTTCGCGACGGCCTGTGCGAGAAAATAGGCACCGCGCAGGTTGATATTCATCACCGCATCGAAATCTTCCGGAGTTGTTTCCGTGGCCGGTGTGTGCCGCGCAAGACCGGCGCTGTTGACCAGGACATCGAAAGGGCCGTGCTCAGCGACAGCAGCCTGAACCTGCACGACATCGACAACATCAAGCTGAAGCGCTGAGACCGTCCACCCTTTGGCGGTCATCGTCTCAACGGCTTCGCGCAGCTTCTCGGTCCCTCTTGCGGCCAGCACGACATCGCCGCCTGCCTCAGCCAGGGCTGTGGCGCACGCAAGACCGATGCCTGAAGACGCTCCGGTGACCAGTGCCTTCTTTCCGGTCATGGAAAAGCTGGGGGTGGAGGGTAATTCGATCATGTCAAAGCAACTCCTGTTTCAGGATCAAAGCCGGTACGGGCCTTGTTGAAATCTCGAAGTCGCTTGAAAACGTCAACGCCCAATTGCGCATAAGCGTCCAAAAGATCGACCAACACCCAGTTTTCGCGGATCAAACCGTTTTCCAGGCGCCAGAAATCCAGACTGCGCATGGTGATCTTCTTGCCTGCGGGCGCGATCCCCATCCAGCCATCATGAGTAACCGACTGGATCATGTTCGGCCAACCGGTCACCGCGGCAAAATTCCGGTCCCCGAAAAAATGATAGGTGATTTCGTCGACATACTGTCCCCGGTCCGGCATGCCGTTCAAAAACGGGATCTGATGCCAGTTGCGAAAGCCCTTGATCCCACGGCCTGTGCCTATTCCCGACGGACCGTACCAGTTCATGCGGGGATGCCAGAACCGCTCCATTTCCATGACTTCCGGGCCACCCTGCGACGGGTGTCGCTTCATGTATTGCAGCATGTCGATGATGTGCTGACAGGTCTTCAGCCCAGCTTCGTCATCATAAGGTCCCGGAACCAGGCCATCTGCCGTTGCAGGTCCCGGCACGTGCCATTCCCGGCCGAGTGTCGGCGCCATTGGCCACGCGCCTGCCTGCACCATGACTTCCGGGATGTCCCAAAGCGCCTGAAATTCCACGACCTTGCCGTCGGCAAAGCGATAGAATTCATGAAAGCGCAGCGATATCTGATGGCCGGAGGGTGGAATATCGAACCACGGTTTCTCGAAAGTTCCCGTGTAATAGCCCCCGCATCCAACCCAATCGTCGCCTTCGGGCGTCGGCCCCGCCATCACGATCGTATCGCGGCGTTCCAGATCCGGAAGCGCTTTCAACAGCGGCGCATAGGCCTTGTCGTAGAACGCATCCGATCCGGTTGTATCTCCGAACGGGTGGCAAAGCCGGAACAGTACGTCCGGAGCGCAGAGATCCGCCATAGTCTTGCGGACGACAACCTCTTCAAAGTCGTACATGGCAGCGCGCAATGGCGCAATCAGTGCCTTGTGCCGGGTATGCCTGTCCATGGTTATTCGGCGGCCTCTCCATAAGGCACATTGCCGCCGCCATATCTGCGCACCCGTACGTTGGCCTGTTCGGCATGGCCGACAAACCCTTCCAGCATGCAAAGGCGCGAGCAATAGGCACCGATTTCAGCCGCCGCCTCGTCCGTTAGAACCTTCTGGTAGGAATGGGTTTTCAGGAACTTGCCGACCCAAAGTCCGCCCGTGTAACGCCCGGCCTTTTTAGTCGGCAGCGTGTGGTTGGTGCCGATCACCTTGTCGCCATTGGCAACATTGGTCCGGGCGCCCAGGAACAACGCGCCGTAACAGGTCATGTTCTCAAGGAACCAGTCGTCCCTGTCAGTCATCACTTGCACATGCTCGGAGGCGATATCGTCGGCCACGGCAAGCATTTCGTCGTAGCTGTCGCACAAGATCACTTCGCCATAATCTTCCCATGACTTGGCTGCGGTGTCCGCTGTCGGCAGAATTTTCAAGAGACGGTCGATCTCGGTGAGGGTCTCCGTCGCAAGTTTTCTGGAATTGGTGACCAGCACCGCCGGTGAATTGTAGCCATGTTCCGCCTGTCCCAGCAGGTCGGTCGCGCACATTTCCGCATCCACCGTTTCGTCGGCTATCACCATGGTCTCGGTCGGTCCTGCGAAGAGATCAATACCGACGCGACCGAACAACTGGCGCTTGGCTTCGGCGACGAACGCATTTCCTGGCCCCACCAGCATATGAACCGGATCAATCGTTTCCGTTCCAAGCGCCATGGCACCGACAGCCTGAATGCCGCCCATGACGTAGATTTCGTGAGCTCCACCCAGATGCATCGCAGCTATCACCGCGGGGTTCGGCGCACCCTTGAAGGGCGGTGTTGCCGCAATAATACGCGGAACTTCTGCAACCGAGGCCGTGGCAACGGACATATGCGCGGAAGCTACCATTGGAAATTTGCCGCCCGGCACATAACAACCGACGGATTGCACAGGAATGTTCTTGTGGCCCAGAATGACGCCTGGAAGGGTTTCCACTTCGATGTCCGTCATCGACGAGCGTTGTGCCTGCGCGAATTTGCGCACCTGCTCCTGTGCGAACTTGATATCTTCCATGTCCCGTGGAGAGACCTGGTTCATCAGCGCGTCGATCTCCGCAGCACTCAGGCGGAATGATGCCGGTGAATAATTGTCGAATTTTTCGGACAATTCGCGCACGGCCGCATCGCCTTGCGTTTCGATGTCGCTAAGCGTTCCCTCCACGATCGCACGCACCTTGGCATCGTCTTCCGACCGCTCCGCCTCCGGCTTCCCTCGCTTCAGATATTCAATAGCCATGTCACATCCCTTTCAAAGCGCCGGCTGATGATCTTCTCGTTCGGATCCCGAGTCTCAGGCGCCTTTGTCATTCAAGTTGCATACGTATGCATAAATTTCAAGCTGCTTCCCGCACTTCCCGGAAAATTGCCTGTATCCTGCGCTAGGCTGCCTGGTCCGGTTCTGGTGGCGCGCAGTCGCCGCGATCAAAGGCCTCCCACCCTTCACCGTTGAAAACGTCCTTGCCGATCTGAGACAGGACATGCGGAAAATCAACCATGACCCAGTTGTCGACTATTTTGCCGTCGACCACTTTCCAGAAATCCATGTAGCGGATTTCGATCCGCTTTCCGGTCGGGGCAACGCCCATGAATTGTCCGGAATGCGTCGCTTCCTGGCGACCGAAAGCTGCTGCCCACTCCCCCATGTAAAGGCGCGCCTCATCGACACAGACCTTGTCGGAAAAAGCGGCCTGGAAAGGCTTTTGCCAATTGTCCTGAAATTCCTTCAGACCCGTCTTTTTGCCGCAACCGAAGTTGCCCATCCAGCGAAAGCCTTCGGAAAAGAACTCTCCAATATCTGCGATCCGGTGATCGTTGAGACCATCCACCATCTCTTCGATGACACGCCTTGTCTCATCCGTCTTGGACATATCCGTATCGCGGCTCAACACCGCCTGTTCGGGACGCGAACCCTTCACTGTCTAACCCTTTCAATTTCGGCAAAAATATCGAAACCCATCTGCTGCAACACGTGCGGGATATCCACGAAAACCCAGTTTTCTGCCAGTTTATCGCCATCACGCCGCCACCAGTCGCAAACGCGCATGTAGAGCCGTTTGCCCTTCGAAGGTTGCCCCAGGAAGGTCTTGGCCTGGACGGCATTGAGCGATGGCCAGCCGCCGGAACACACGTAGTCGCCATCGGCAAAACGAGTGAAATGCCGTGTACGGCTCCCTTCGACGGCTCCACCGACCCACTCACTGAACGTGTTTTCGAACGGCACCTGGAATCCAGCGAACCCCTCAAGACCGACGAAACTTCCAAAGGCCGCCGGACCGTACCAGAGCATGTCCTCATGCCAGAATGGCCGCCAGCTCTGGTCTTCCGTCGCAAGGTTCCGCAGCATCTGCGTCACCATATCGAGTGATCTTGCACTGACGGCGGAGTCATTGTCCTTCCACTGAAGTCCGTCCTGTGTCGCCGGCCCCGGCAGATAACCGGTATAGCCTCGCTCTCGGCCCGGAAAATCGCGAATGGGCCACTGCCCCGCGGCGATCATCAGTTCCGGAATATCGAAAAAGATGAAGCTTTCCACGGCCTGCCCATCCTGCAAGCGATGAAACTCGCCGAAACGGAGAAATGCCAACGCCCCCGTCGGTTGAATCCCGAGCCAGGGAAGCGAAAACCGCCCGCAATAGTAACCTGTGCAAGTCACCCATTGAGCCTCTTCGAACCGTCCGCCAAAAGCGATGTAATCGCTTCGACCGAGGAATTCGAACGCACGCCTGAGCGGCGCCAGCACCACCTCGCAGTAGTTTGAAGGACCGATGATCTCGTTGAACGGATGCACAACATTAATCACCGCGTCTTTGGCAAAAAACTGCTTCATGCCATTTTCAGTCTCTTCCCAGCCGGGCGCCGCGAACGCGGCGCAATACGCCTGGAGCGCCGATTTACCGGAAGAATTTGGCTCGGAACGGGTCATGCCTATCCCTTCACCGCACCGGCTGTCAGGCCGGAAACGATCTGACGCTGGAACAGCATCACCAGTAGAAACAACGGCACGATCGCAGACACAACAGCTGCCACCGCGAACATGACATTGCCTTCGGTGTAGGTTGTTCCCAGGAACGCTGCGATTTTGGGAACCATGGTCCGGTTCTGCTCGTTGAGCAGCATCGTCGTGACGGCAAAGTCGTTGTAGGCGAGCAGGAAACTGAACAGCCCGGTGGTGATCACGCCCGGCCACATGACCGGAATGATCACATGCCGGAATGCCTGGAACTGGGTGCAGCCGTCGACTTTCGCGCTTTCATCGAGATCGATCGGGATCTTCTGGAAGAATGAGTGCAGCATCCACAGCGTGAACGGCTGATTGATTGCAACCAACACGATGATCGCCGTCGGCAAATAACCCCATAGGTTCCAGGCAAAGAATGGAGGCAGATACCCGGATACCAGGGTAATCGGCGGCATTGCCCGGAAGATGAGCGCCGCGATCAGGAGCCAGAAGACATAGTTGTGGCCGGATCGGCTGAGTGCATATCCGCCGAGTGTTCCGATTGTGAGCGATGTGCACACCACGAAGAAACAGACGATGCCGGTGTTAAGGGCGGCGCGCCAGAAGTCTTCCTGAACCCAGGCACCGTAGTACCCTGCCCCGGTAAATGGCCGTCCATAGATTTCGTCGGTCAGTTTTCCGGTGATCGCATTGGTCCAGTCGGCGATGGAAAAGAAATCCAGCTCGACCTTGAACGATCCCCAGAGTGTCCAGAAGAAAGGGAACGCCGCCACAATGAACCAGACCACGATGAAAATCGTCGAAGCGACCTTGAGCGAAACAGGTTTCCGTCGATCAATAGCTGACATAGCTCAGGCCTTCCCTCTGTAATCGCGCCACGTACGGACAAGAACGGGTGAAAGCAGAATTGCGACCCCGATGATCGTCAGAACTGAAGTTGTTGCTGCCGCTGAAAGCTGATTGGTTTCGCCGCCAAGGTCGTTGTAGATGATCCACGACAAAGAAGTTGCATGCGCCGAGGCGTTGAAGCCGACGATCGGTTCAAAGACCCGGAAGTTGTCCATGAGCTGGATCAGCGCGACAAAGGTCACCAGCGGCATCAGGTGCGGTATGACGACGTAACGCGTCTGCTGCCACCTTGTTGCCCCATCGATCCGCGCACTTTCCAGCGTATCCTGCGGAACAGTCTGCAGACCGGCATAGAAAACGACAAAGGCAAAGGGTGCGCTGTGCCAGACCCCATAGACGATCACCGCAATCCACATCAGCGGTGTCGATGCCTTGAGAGACAGGCTTGGATCGCCTGCCAGATACTGGATGAGTTCACCGATGACACCCCGGCTGTCGATCATCCAGAACAGGATCAGGGAACCGACGAGCGGATTTACGATCATGGGCAGCAGTGAAAAGAAGATCATCAGCCCCTTGATCCGCTGGCTCAGGGAATTTACCGCGAGCGCGATTACAAACCCGAGAGCGATCAGAAGCGGAGTGACCACAAATGTATAGGTCAACGTAAAGGACATGGCGCGGTAGAATGGCAGATCGCCAATAGCGCTCATGAACTCACCGATGCTTGAACTCGAAGTCCAGGCATTCGCGACTTCAGCTGTCGCAAGATGTCCGCGGTCCAAATAGATCTCAAGCCCGGCGAACCGTCCGAGCGGCTGCTCTGCCCGCAAATCTTCCGTCGCTTCCTGATCGATGACCACACTTGTGGTGCAGCCGAACGGACCGCAGTTTTCTGTTTCAACCAGAACGGCTTCATGAGGGACGAACAGTGATTGCAACACCACCGACACTATCGGCGCAGCAATGAAGATGAGCATTGCAAGCGCGGTCGGCAGGAAGAACCAGAAGAAGGTTCTATGCTTCATACCGGGACCCGAATTTTGTGATTGAGTATGAGGTGCGCCCCAGGGGCGCACCGTTCTGTCAGGCTCCTATCAAAGGAAGCCTTTTTCTTTCGCCGCCGCAGTGTAGGCAGCTTCGACGTCTTTCAGGGCCTGCTCGGCACTTTCCTTGCCCTGCATGAAATCGGTCAGCTCATTGCCGAGCGCCGTATGCATCAGCCCCATGTAAGGGAATGTCGGATACGGAATTGTCTTCATGCCGGCCGCATCGTAAACGCCCTTTGCAGCTTCAGTCGGCTTATACCCTTCCAGCAGCCAGACTGCCTGAATGGCGACTTCCGGGTCCTGCAGGATCGCCGGGTCAATTGCTTTTTTCATCGCGATGAATGTTGCTTCTGCATCTTCATCACTGATGTTCTTGGCAACCGTCCAGCCATCCCACCAGAGTGTGGACGCAGGCGTGTTACCACCGCCGACGGTCATCGGCCCAGCAATTGCAAAGCCATCGATCACTTCCTGCGGCACACCTTCCGCCGAGGTCAGCGTGGCAGCGCGAGACCCCCACATATTCATCAAGGCGACATTGCCCGCACGGTATTCCGCATTGGTCGCGTTTGAATCATGTGTCAGGAAATCCGGGTTCATGTACTCGCTCAGCGCTTTCATCGTTTCCAGCGCCTTGATCCCGGCTTCCGAATTCACATTCGGTTCAGCCGTTCCCGGCTTGAAAAACTCGCCGCCGTAACCGAGGAACATGTTGTTGAATTCCTGGGCAAGATTCCAGCCCGCCGCATAGGCTCCTCCGACGGGATTTTCCATGATCCCTTCCTTGCGGATCTTGTCTGCGATCGCGATCATGTCCTCATAGGTTTTCGGCGGCTCTGCACCTACTTTTTCAAGTATGTCCTTGCGGTAGACGAGATGCTGCGCATTCGCCATGAAGGCAACCGCCATGACCTTGCCGTCGATCGTGATCAGCTGGTTCTTTGTCAGGCCGTCGCCATGCTTTGCGACCAGATCGTCCAGAGGACGGATCAGGTCACCGTTCATGAGCGCAACAATGGAGGAATTGGCGATGATTGCCGTTGTGTACTCAGCAGGGTTCCCGCTCATGCCGGCAACATTCAGCTTCTGATGGTCCGCCGTCAGGTTGGACTTCGCCTCAACCTTGTCGCTGGCACATTCCAGCGCACCGGCTCCAACGGTTTGGATCGCTGGAAATTCATTGCCGATTATACTGATCCGGCCGCTTTCAATTCCACATTCCGCATAAGCGCTGCCTGCCATCAGAGACAACGCTCCTGCAAGCAGTGTTTTTTTCATAAGCATGGGTTACTCCTGCTGCTCCCTTGCGCCTTGGCGCTCTCTTGGAAACCGGCTTATCGCCGGACTGGACCCGCTTACACGTCGATGCGTGTGCCGGTCTCATGATTGAATAGGTGACAGATTTCGGCCGGTACGCTCAGCCCGACCATTTCGTCGATCTCGATCCGATAGTCCTTGCTGGCTTTCACGGACACCAACGCACCACCGGCTTTGACGGTGATCATGGTCGCATCGCCCAGCAGTTCCATCGTATAGACGGCTGCCTTGATCTCCGCATTGCCGTCCGATCCGCCGGTCGACTGGGCGACGGCCGCATCCTCGGCCCTGAAACCCAGGATCAATGGACCGTCCGGCCCCTTGAGTCCGCTGATCGTGACGTTTTCACTGGTGAAGACACCGCCTTGCATCGTCCCTTCCATGAGATTCATGGCCGGTGACCCGATGAACCCGGCCACAAACGTGTTCGCCGGACGATCGTAGATATCCGTTGGCGTGCCGACCTGCTGGATAACACCGCGCTTCATCACCACGACCCGGTCGGCCAGCGTCATGGCCTCGATCTGGTCATGGGTCACGTAGATCGTCGTGACCTGAAGCTCGTGCTGAAGGTTCTTGATCTGGGCCCGTGTTGAAACCCGCAGTTTCGCATCCAGGTTGGACAGCGGTTCGTCCATCAAGAAGACATTCGGTTCCCGCACGATCGCTCGGGCCAGTGCAACGCGCTGCCGTTGACCACCCGACAGCTCCGCCGGCTTGCGATGCAGGAAATCGGTCAGCTCGACCATTTCAGCTGCCCGCATCACCCTGGCATCATGCGTCGACGGATCGACCTTGCGCACCTTCAGCGGAAAGCGAATGTTCTCGTAGACATTCATGTTTGGATAAAGACCATATGACTGGAACACCATGGCGATATCCCGGTCCTTTGGCTCCAGATCGTTCACAGTCCGTCCACCGATGACAATCTCACCGTCCGTCGCGTCTTCCAGACCAGCGATCATACGCATGGTTGTCGTCTTGCCGCAGCCAGAAGGCCCCAACAACACCAGAAACTCGCGATCGGCAATCGTCAGGTTGAAATCGTCGACACCGACAAATGCTCCCCAACGCTTTGACACGCTTTTTAGCTGTATCTCAGCCACTAAGTCCCCTCCACAACCGTTCGTCGACATTCATTTTGCATTCCTATGCAAAATAAGTAGACACACTTATCATTCTTTGGCAATGATTTTTTGCATACGAATGCAAAATAATGAGATCCGACAATCTCTCAACACTCGATAGGCCTGAAAATGTCTGATTTCCGGCGTGCACCGCACACCTTCCTGAACACAATCCTAACTGCTTCTCCGGAAGAAGCAAAATCCTTGATTTCCAATCACTTGAAGGCAGATGCTGTTTTTGACATCGCCCATCCGCTTCATCGGTTAGATGGCTCTGAGACCATTTGGGAAGATTTTTATGCCCCATTGAAAAACGCGCTTTCCCACGTTCGACGTCGCGACGAAATCTTCATCGGCGGACCGAACCGGCGTGCACCCGGTGGACATTGGATAGCAAGCGTCTGTCACTATGTCGGCAATTTCGAGGGTCCGCTTTTCGGCATCCAGCCATCGAACCATCTGGCACTCCTGCGGGCAGGTGAATTTTACAGAATAGAGCCGGACGGAAAGATCTCGGAGGCCAGGATCATCATCGATCTCCTGGACCTGATGCGCCAGGCCGGACGCTTTCCCCTGCCCCATATGCTTGGCACCGAGATGCTCTTTCCCGGCCCCGCCACCCATGATGGTGTTCTGCCGGAAGGTCAGGCGGATGGCGAAAAGACACTCGACCTTTGCGAAGCCATGCTGGCAGATCTCAAGGCGTTCAATCCGGAAACTTTTGAATCAAAGGGACAGACCGGTGACGACGGTTACTGGCACGGGGACATGCTTTGGTACGGACCAGGCGGAATTGGATCGAACTACAGGTGGAGCGGCTTTGAAAAAGACCACCGCGCCTCGTTTCTGACAGCCTTTCCCGATCGTGTCGGCGGCGACCACTATTGTCGCATCGGCGATGGGAACTATGCTGCCGTCAGCGGTTGGCCATCGATGACCATGACTCACAAAGGCGATTATCTTGGCGTCCCGGCCACCGGCAAGTCGCTGACCTTGCGTGTCATGGATTTCTACCGCTGCACCGGTGGCAAGATCATGGAAAACTGGGTGCTGCTCGACTATCTGGATCTGTTCAAGCAGATGGGACGGGATCTTATCGAAGAGCAGAAAACCCTTCGATAACGGCGCAACCAAACAGCCTGAGCTCTTCAATTTCACCGTACAATTGAAGGGCTCGAGGTTTGGTCACGAGGAAAGCGACTTGCCAGGCCGTCTCTTTTTCCATCAGACATCTAGCGTGTGGTCGCGTTCCCAGCGGGAGAAATGCGAAACGAAGGAATTCCATTCTTCGCGCTTCATCTTCACATAGGACCTGGCAAAGTCGGTACCGAGCATTGCCTTCAATTCCTCATCCGCATCGAAGGCCCGCAAGGCATCTAAAAGGTTCAGTGGCAGTTTCGGCACGTCTTTCAGGGTGTGGCCCTCGGCATACATGTCGATATCGTAGCGTGGCCCTGGATCAGCCTGCTGACGCAGTCCGGAAAGGCCGGCTGCGATGATGGCAGCCTGAAGCAGATAGGGATTGGCAGCACCGTCCGGCAACCGTAATTCAAAACGACCCGGTCCCGGCACACGAACCATGTGGGTGCGGTTGTTCCCGCTCCACGTGACCGTGTTCGGTGCCCAGGTGGCCCCGGAAACCGTCCGCGGTGCATTCAGGCGCTTGTAGCTGTTCACTGTCGGGTTGGTGATTGCCG
>NZ_JAILWL010000169.1 GCF_025698965.1 Roseibium sp. | reverse complement strand
TCGTCACCGGCTCCGGCGCGAATGATATGGTCATCCGTGAACCGGCCACTCCCGTCACCAAGGCTGAGCGCCCCGGCCTTGATGTAGTCGGCCCCATCGATGCCCGTCAGGACAACACGCTTATGGATGTCCAGATGGATCTTGCTCAGCGTCGTGCCGTCGGCAAATTCGAACCGTTCGATGTGATTGCCCATATCCGCAATTCTGAGTTCACCGCTGCTCACACCGTCATTCCAAAGGAAGCGGATTGCGATCTTATCCAGACTGTCCGGGTTGTTGATCGTGTAGTCGACCGTGGCAAACGTGATGTCAGATAGCGTCAGGTCCTTGAACCGGACCGTATCGGTGCCGCTATTCTCCGTGTAGTTGATGAAGACCCGGCCGCTTTCCTTACCATAAAGGTAGGTGTCGTTGCCCTGCTGGCCGTAGAGATACTGCCAATTGCCGGATGTGCTACCGGCATCCAGAACATCGTCACCCTCTCCACCATAGAGCCGATCATCACCAGCGCCGCCATACAGGATGTCGTGACCTTCCTTGCCGTGGATGACGTCGTTACTGCCGGCACCGACGATGATATCCGAGCTGCCCACACCGCCCGTATGCGCATCCGGTGCGCGGCCGTTGGAGGTAAACGTGTCGTCGCCGTCGGTCAGGCGATAGTAGAGGTTATAGTCCACCCCCGAACCGCCAAAGTTCCGGACCCCGCCGAGCCAGACGCTCTCACCGTTTTCAAAAACGAGCCAGTCAATCGGGCGTGTGGTGGCGTCGTTCCAGTTATGGATGGTGATGGACCCCGTGAGAGGTGCCAGACCCTGTGCAGCAGCCGCCGTTGCGTCTGCCGCGCTTTCAGCAACAAATTCCAGTCTGACTTCGTTTCTGCTGACATGATAGAAACGAAGATCTTCCAACTCGATCCCCGCCCCGAAGCGCAGGACATCGCCGCCTGATGGGCTGCCCCCATCATTGATGGTGTCGTTGCCATCGCCGCGATTGTAGACGTAGGTATCGTTGCCGGCGCCGCCGTTCAGCGTGTCGTTGCCGGTGCCGCCAACCAGAATGTCGTCGTTGCTGCTGCCACCCAGCGTATCGTTGCCGCCGAGGCCGAAGAGAGCGTCATTGCTGCCGATGCTCAGGGTCTGGCCGTTGTCGGTGCCGACGACGGCACTATCTTCACCTATCTCCAGGTCAACGCCATCGACCCCGAAGGAGACCCGCAATTCATCCTCTGCCACCACCGGCAACAGGAAGACGTCGTAATTGTTGGTCTCGCCCTGGCTGTTGCCGACGACCAGATGCTCGGCGGATTCAGACAGGTCCGCGATGATCGCGGCGCGGGTGGTGCTGCCTGCGAGCTCGGCAAGATGCTCGGCCAGTTCGTCCAGCGTCGGCTCGCGGCCGAACGTGTTCTGGTAGGCCCTTGCGATGAAGCCGGTGTCCGACAGGGTGCCGTATCGAGTGGCGTATTCGTCCGAGGTCAGAAGGCTTGAGGCCAGATCTTCCAGATCCAGCTGGCCGTCTTCCACGAACTCAACCAGCACTTCCGCTTCGCTCAGGTCGATGTCCCGATCAAGCACGCTGTCGTAGATCCGGGCGGCTTCCGCCAGAAGCCGGGCCTTTGCTTGCGCGTCAAAGCGCTCGCTTTCCACTGTGGTGACGCCGTTCAACGTCGAGTGCATCTCCCAGGTCTCGATCCCTTGCGCATCGACCTTGTGCGAGACAAAAATTTGGGCCTCTCCGGAGGCCCTGACACCATTGTCCCAGTCATAGCTGCCATTGCCGACAGCGGAACGGGTGATCTCCTGGGTGACATCATCGCGGAAAATGGTGGTGGTCAGACCGTCAGACGAGGTTGAGGTGACGGCCGTCTTTGCGTCCGCCATCGTCTCGCCATAGCCGGTCTCCGTCACGGTGCAGCTGCCATCGGTGGCAATCTCGGTCACCTTGACCTTGTCGGTCTTGTGGTCGCCGTCAAAATCAAAGACTTCGGTAATCGTCCGCCCGTCTGCGCTGACGGTCTCGGTGTAACTCGACCTCAGGGAGCCGTCGTCATGCCAGTCCCGACTGGTGGTTGTGCGACTGCCATCGGTGGCAAAAACGGTTTCCGTCTCGCGCGTGCTGTCGGTCTCGCCATCACCGTCGGAATCCACTGTGGTCGTCGAGCTCAAGCCATTGGCCGAGGTCACTGTTGTGGAAGTAAAGGCCAGACCGCCAACGGCCTTCCTTTCCTCAAAGGTGCTGATCTCGTTTCCGGCCTCATCATAAGAGACCGTGGTCGACCGGGTGATGTCGGCCGTGCCGTCGCCATCGATATCCAGGCTGTAGGTCTGGCTGGTGCCATTGGCAGAAGCGGACCTTGTTATGATCGCCTCGGAAGAGCCATTCGCTGCCAGATCCTCCCAGATCGTTGTCTCGTTGCCGCTGAGATCGACCCTTGTGTCAATTTCCAGATCCGTATCGCCGTCGCCATCCCGGTCCAGGCGCGTCGTCACCTGGCGCCCGTCTTCGCTGGTGACGGTTGTCGAGCGGCGGGTGAGGCCTGCGCTGGTCTCATCGCCATATTCGCTGACGGTCTGCGTGCTGCCACCGGCCGCGCCCAGCTCCAGAATTGTCTCGCGGTCCATGTCACCATCGCCATCAACATCACGGTTTTCCGTGACGTTGAGGCCATCACCGCTTGTCGTGCGGGTTGCACTGGCGATGAGATCGTTATTTGCGCCCCGCGTGGTCCAGCTTTCCACCGTCGACCCGTCATGGGCAAGACCGGTTGTTCTGGTGGTGAGGAAGTCATTGCCGCCAACACCATCGAGATCCAGTGCCGTCGTCGCGCTCAACCCATCATCGGAGAGGCTGATCTGTTCCCGGCCAAGCAAACGGCCGGAACCGGTCTCGTGGGTGAGTGTCCGCTGGCTGCCGCCATCATCGGCAAATGTCGTGACATCGCTCACACTGCGATCCACGGACCCGTTGCCGTCAAGATCGTAGGTAACCGTGGTTTCCAGGCCATTGCCGGTAGTGCTGCGGGTGATGCCGGACAGTAGATCACCACTATCGGATTTGTAGACAGTCGCTACGGTCGTGGAGCCATCGTCGTTGACCGTTGTCGTGATCTCCTCGTCATTGACGCCATTGCCATCGGCATCGATCTCCCTGGAGCTCGACTTGCCGTCGTTTTCTATCGTGTCAATCACCCTGGACAGGGTCGAGCCGTCATTGGCCTTGACCGTCTCCGTCGTGGTGACAGTGCCGTCCTGGGCGATCACCGTCTGGCGGATGGAACTCCGGTCCGTCTGACCGTCGCCATCAAAATCCTCGATCCGCGCCGTGCGCAGTCCGTCATCACGCACCGTCTCAGCCGAACTGGAGAGCAGCGCACCGTTCTTCCCCCTGAACGTGGACGTGGTTGTCTCAGACCCGTCATTGTTCAAAACCCGAACGGTCTCCGAGCGGGTCTCATAGATGCCATCCCCGTCCCGGTCCGTTTCCGTCGTGGAGCTCAAACCATTGGCGCTGGTGACCGTCCGGCTCTGGCTCTGCAGGGTACCAGCAGCGTCCTGATGCCGGATATGCGTCGTCCTTTCGCCGTCATCGGCAATCGTCACCGTAGTCCTGGTGTCGGTCTTGCCATCGCCATTGATGTCGGTATCAGTGACAATGGACCGGGCAGTGTCGGAGACGGTTTGTGTGGACCCGCTGCGCAGATCGCCATCGCCATCCCGAAGCTCGGTCGTGGTCACAGTGGAGCCGTCATTTTTAAGAACCGTTTCGGTGGTCTCGATCAGGTCATAACTGCCATCGCCATCCGCATCCGTGCGGGTGATCGTTACCAGTTGATCGTCGCTGATTTCCGTCTGGCTCCGGCTCAGAAGATCGCCGCTCTGAGACCTGCTTTCGACTGTCCTTGTGGTGCTGCCGTCATAGTTCAGAACGGTTTCGTCGGTGACGACACGCTCAAAAGTGCCGTTCCCCTCCCGGTCCGTCTCCGTCACGGACTTCAAACCATCATCGCTGACGGTGACCTGGCTGACGCTGCGGGTTGAACCATCGGCGTTTTCGGTTTCCTGAACGCTCAATCGGCTGCCGTCGGCATTGAGCGTCGTTGTTGTCGTCACGGTGACATCGGCGCTCTCGTCGCCGTCAAGGTCACGCGCGATCTCCGTCACAAGGCCGTTGGCACTGGTCTCGGAGACAGTCTGGCCGAGCACCGTGCCATCGTTGGCGGTTTCCGTTTCCGTGACCGTTATCGACCCGTCGGTGTTGATCGTGCGTTTGATCGTTTCCTGAACGTTGCCGTCGCCGTCCCGGTCAACTGTAACCGTCCGCTCGCGCCGGTCAGAAGTTTCCGTCACCACCGCCTTCGACAGCAGCGTTGTCTCGTCACCGGCATAGGTTTCTGTCGTTCGGGTGGTGCCGCCATCGGCTTCCAGAACCAACTCCTCGACGGTCTTTTCCTCAAAGCTTTCGTCGCCATCGACATCCGTGCGTGTCGTCACCGTCAGGCCGTCGGCACTGGTCTCAATGGCAACCGCTGTCTTCAAGGAACCGTCCTGGTTCTTCGTGGTTACCGTCCGTGTCGATTTTCCGTCGCCATTGACCGTGGTGAGGTCCGTGACCGTCACATCTGTGTCACCATCGCCATCCGCATCGGTTGCAGTGACCGTCTGCAAACCATCGGAACTGGTGGTCGAAATCGATTTTGCATTGACCGACCCATCCGCATTGCGCGACCAGTTTGTGGCAATTCTCTCTCCGGTTGCATCGCTGACCACGACAGAAGACACGACCTCGTCAGCCTCAAAACTCCCGTTCTGGTTCAGGTCCACCCGGGTTTCGGACGTCACCTTGTCGGCACCCAGCGTTTCCCTGACCATCGAGCGGATACTTCCGTCGCCGTTGGTCTCGGTGATCACCCGTTCGCGACTGCCATCGGCCTGAACGGTGGTGGCATCGACCATTGTCAGGTCGATATCGCCGTCGCCATCCTGATCGAACGTGGTGGTTTTGGTCAAAGCATCGTTAGACTGAACCGTTGTCGACGAACTCTTCAGCGAACCATCGCCGTTGCGGATATCCAGCGTCGACGTGCTCTGGCCGTTTGCCGCCACCCGAATATCCAGGATCTCACGGGTGTCGATCAGGCCATCCCCATCGAGATCCCGCTCGATCACCTTGGACCGGCCATCGGCGCTGACCTCCTCGGTAACGTGCGATCTTTTGCTTGTGTCCTGATTGGTCACGGTGACCGTTTCTGTCCGGCTGTCATCGCCGTGCGTGGTGACCCGGTGGGTGACGATCGTGTCCGACTGACCGTCGCCATCCAGATCCGTGCCGTCGATCCGTTCAGAGCCGTCGGCAGAGACCGTCTCGCTCCGGCTGTTGATCACCGAGCCGTCCTGCGCCAGATCGCTGATGACAATGGTCAGGCTGCCGTCGGCTGCTTCCGTTCGCACTTCCCGCTGGTTGAACCAGCCGCCGCCCATGGCGTCACGCTCAATGGTCTCGCTCTTGCCATCTGCGCTGGTGGTGGTCACCGTCCGGCTTTGAAGAACGGCCGTGGCCAGCTCATTACCGGCAAAATTCTCTTCCGTCTCCGTCTCGCTGCCATCGCCGTTCACCACCGTGACAATGGTCTGGATCCGATCCGTCACGCCGTCGCCATTGTCGTCATAGCGGTTGGTGACCGAGAGGCCGTCGGCGCTCGTCACCGAATGGATCTGATAAGCCTTGCTGCCGTCACTGTCATAGGCGGTCGACACAAGCGTCCGCGCACCAGACCCGTCAAAGCTCTCCACCTGCTCGACCCGGTGGCCCTCAGCTTCCGCGGCCAGCAGCATGTCGCCCGCCGTGCCGGTGGTCCCGTCCGCCCGTTTGAACGTCGTCTTGCCGGTGATCACCGAGCCGTCGCTCAATTCAATGTTGGTCGCATCCGCCGTCAGGTCGATTTCCGTGATGCCAAGCTCGGCCAGTGTCTTCGCACTTGTCGACCCGTCCGCATTGGTCACCATCACCTTGAAGTTCGCGAACTCCGCATCGCCCGCGTTCAGAACCCCGTCGCCATTACTGTCAAAGACAGACGCCAGCGCTTCCAGATCGCTGGTCGACGTCGGGTCCCACTCGGTGAACACGAACTGACGCTTTTCCGTGATCTCGTCACGGCCGTCAGGGTCGTAAAAGAGAATGCCATCGCCCTCACCGGCCCAGGCCGTGCGGTGCAAAAACCCCTCGCCACCCGTATCCATGAACACGGATGAGCGGTCCAGCGCCGTGACTTCTAACCCGTCGCCGTCAAGATCGAGAAGAACCGGCTTGCCGCCACCCCCGCCATCGCTGCCAGAGTTGCCGTTGCTGTTGTTGTTGTTGTTATCGTACTTGCCTGCGGCTTCCGCGCGATTGAATTCGTCTGCATCGACCTCGCCGTCGTTGTTGTAATCACCCCGACCGCCACTGCCTTCGCTCGTGCTCCAGGAATCGTTAAACGTATCAGCACGGGCGCCTTCCGTGTCACGGCCGGAATTTTGATCACCGCCAGATGAAGCTGCGGATGCTTCAGTCGCCCGCCGGTAGGCTCTATCCTGGTTAATAATGTCGATCGGTGCCTCGTTTCTACCACCTCGCGCCAGATACTCACCAACCACCGCCGCTCTGACCGACGCGCTATCGTAACCCGCATTGGCCGCAGCATATCCAGCAGCTTCCGCACGAGCATGCATGCTGTCGCGGTACCCGGGCTCGAGATCCATCAGATAGTCAGTGACGTCATTGACGTCGACATTCAGCGCACGCCCGTCAAGCGAAGCGCCTGTCTCAGTACCATTATAGCTAGATGTCCAGACTTGACCAACACCACCCGTATGGGCACCAGCTTCGAACCCTTTGTCGTCATTCCAGGAATCGTTGTGGACCCGAACACCACCCGCGACATACGTGTGAAAATCCTCAACCTCGAAATTGTACGTCTTCCAGCCTTTCTTATAGACCGGCTTTAAGCCCAGATTGCCGTTTTCCGGAGTGACATAGCCCTCCGCCTGCTCGAACATGTCGGCGGTTTCGGCAGAATAGACAATGCGCTCGGACGTAACGACAGCCTCGGAACCATCCGCCAGGACAACGGTTCCTTGACCACCCGCAACCAAGCTCTCGATCTCGCGGAAACCGCCATGCGCTGCCAGGAACTGGTGGCCAGGCGTGGTGACGAGTTCCTTCTCCTCGCCATCCTCAATCCAACTCAGGCGGAGCCATTCTTCCGTGATGTTCTCAAATGTACGAACGACCTTTTTGGAGACCAACGCGCTCCGATCATTGGCAGAATTTGGAGAAAATGAATGTACAAACTCCCCAGCCTTCAACTCAGAAATAAGTCGGCAGCCACTTTTGGTTGAAATATTTGTTGAACCTGCGAAACACTTTGGTGCAACCCCAACAAAGTTGCCAGAGGAGTCAAATGTGGGAAAAAACCCATTGGGAACATGTGAAGGAAGTATCCCCATATCCTCCAAATACCCTGGTGCATAGTTTACTCGCGTGTTTATGACAAAAACGCCATCTTGAGAGCTTGGTAACGTGTAAACTCTATAGCCGCTCATTGGCCCCATAGCGGCATGTATGCCATCGTCGAGAGAACCAAGAGCGCCCAAGAATTTTCCAAAGAACTGACCAATCGAACCGAATGCCTTTGAAAGTTTTTCGCTTTCCATAGCCCCGACCAACGGGTTGTCTTGGATATCTCGGATTGTAACTCGAATTTCCCCAATAGAATCTCCAAGTAAAGGGCCGGTTACAACCGGAATACTTGTTCCTCCAAAGCCTCCGATAAGATGTTTTTCGACTTTTGTGCTATTTGAGTAAGGATCAAAATACGTAATTTCTGCAACTGCAGGAGGTGTCTTGCCATAAAAGTTTGCACCATTGATGCTTATAGTCGTTCGAAATGGTTGATCTGAAGACCAAGGAAACGAAACTGATCCCTCAGACTTAATATCCGGAACCCACCCCCCCCAGGTTGCAGTTGTTGAGTACGTTGATTTTACCTTGTATTCAGCCACATTAGTTCCAATTCGCAGAATATCTAAAGAAAATTACAAAAGCAGTCAAAGCAATACCCAAAATCAAACAGGAATAATATAAAAACTTGCGAAGAAAATTCGATCTTACATGGGATACTTTCTCAATCACCCAATCGATCAGCAAACCAAATATACTATTGCTACTCATCACTTATTAGCCGAACTTCGTAAATGATGTGTCTTGTTGAGACTGACATGAACAACTCACCTTTTCTGACCTTGTAGTTTTTAATTGTTACTTGGATTTATCGACCAGTAGTTCCCACCAACCGTCTTCATCCCACACCTCCGGAAAAACCGATCCGCATCCTTCACCTCAACCCCATTCGTCACATGCACCATCAGATGTTCGCAGTTCCGCTCCTTGGCCCACTGGCGCACCGCCTGAACCAGGCGCAGGGCGACCTTGCCACCCAGTAAAGTGCCGGAAAGCTTCTGCGAGACATTCAACGTCTGCACCGTCGCGATCAAAGTGCCAGTTCCCAGAAAATACTCACCCGCATGAACTGAAGCGAAGCCATAGAGTCCATCTTCAGTGAGTGGCACATCTCCGCCCGGAACGGCATAGATCAGGCCGTTGCGCTCCGGATGGGCCAGCGCCCTCTCGATTATCGCCATGGCTTTTTGTTCAGAAAACGGAATGTCCCGGAAAATCGTGTTCCGATGCGCCTCACGGGCAAGAGAGATCCCGGCCCGGGCGTCTTCTTCCGACCCGTTCACCAGACGGACCGTCATCCGGTCTGCCGAAGCGCCGAGTACAGCCCGGCCCCCCGAAGATGCAACAGCAGTCTTCAGCCTCGAAACCTCATCGATTTCCGATTGCTCGCCAGACCCCTGCCCTGCACCGGCAGTGTCGTTCCCACATGCGGAGAGAACCATTTCGGAACGGTCCGGATTGCCCTTGATCACTTTGCCCCTCTGAGCGCGGGTTTTGCCTCACAAATCCCATTTGCTCTACATTCCCATCGGAACCGCGACCCAGGTCGCACGGCCCCTCATTCCCCAAATCATTCACCATCGGGCGCCTCTTCCCGGCGGTTAACAAAGTCTTAGCAATATTCGGAAATTTAACAAGGAGTTTCTGCACTCCGGGGTTGCACAACCAGCCGACCCGGCATCTTCAAAGACCCTTTGTGCAAAGGTCCAGATTGGACGTCGACCGCTCAGTTTATTCACTCGTGATCGAATAAACTAATGCCTTTGCCCACCTCCAACAGGAGTCGAGATTGTTCTTATGATGAGGTGAAGCCAATTGAACTGTCGCTTGGCAGTTAAATAATTACCGATACCTTTTGCAAAGACCGCCCCAATCCAAAATGGGGCTTCTTTGCAAATTGGCTCATCGCGAACCAAACTCTGAATAGCCCCTAGATTTATAGACGCCTTCTTTCCTAATTTTGAGGCAAGGAGGCCATGATGGGTACGAACCATTTCAGTGACGATTTCAAGCGGGATGCGGTGGCCCAAATCACCGAACGTGGCTATGCGGTTGCGGAGGTTTCGAAGCGTTTAGGCGTCAGCGCCCATTCTCTTTATGCGTGGAAGAAGAAGTTCTCCAAGTCGCCCGATCCGGGAGAAGGCGATCAAGCTGCGGAGATCCGCCGGTTGAAGCAGGAACTTGCTCGGGTCACCGAGGAACGTGACATCCTAAAAAAGGCAACCGCGTACTTCGCCAAGGATGCAAAGTGAGGTACGCGTTCGTCGCCGAGCATCGCTCCGTGTTTTCGGTGCGCGCGATGTGCCGTTGCTTGCGCGTCCACCCAAGTGGCTTTTATGCCTGGCTGAAGACCCCACTGAGCAAACGGGCCCGGGAAGACATCCGCCAGACGGAACTGCTCAGCAGGGCGTGGAAGGAGAGCGGTAAGGTCTATGGATATCGCAAGCTTCATGACGATCTGCTTGATCAGGGAGAGACGTGCTGCCTGAACCGTGTCGCGCGTCTTACCAGGTTGGCCGGGATCAAGGCCCAGACCGGATATAGGCGGCGACCGGGCAGCTATGGCGGAAGACCTTCCATGGTCGTCAACAACAGCCTCGACCGACAGTTCGATGTGGAGGAGCCCGACAGGGTCTGGGTGACAGACTTCACCTACGTCAGGACACTGGAAGGCTTTGCCTATCTTGCCGTCGTGATCGACCTCTTTTCTCGTCGTGTTGTGGGGTGGTCGATGCAGAGCCGTCAGACCACAGATGTCGTGTTGCAGGCGCTGCTGATGGCGGTATGGCGAAGGAAGCCGAAGAACAAGGTTCTGATCCACTCAGACCAGGGCTCACAGTTCACCAGCATGGACTGGGCTTCGTTCCTCAAAGCTCACAACCTCGAACATTCAATGAGCCGGCGTGGGAACTGTCACGACAACGCTGTCGCCGAAAGCTTCTTCAACCTGCTCAAGCGGGAAAGGGTACGTCGGCGAACCTACAAAACGCGCGAGGACGCCAGGCGGGATGTGTTCGATTACATCGAGATGTTCTACAACCCAAAGCGTAAACACGTCAGAAACGGGATGCGGTCGCCCGTCGAGTTCGAACGGCAGCAGAAAATGAAAGCCCAGGGCGTCTAGAAAACGCGGGGCTATTCATTAAGCTTAAGTTTGCATACCAACCAAACTCTAAGCCAGGCGCTCCCGGAACAGCTAATCCGGCCTTGCCTTCTAAAGTACCCTCTGTATCCAGCGAACCAGAAATTGGCCCAAACGAGCTTCCAACATTTAGTTTTTCGCCATCGGTACCTAAACTAATGCTGGTTTTCGCGATTCCTCGAACTCCAGTGTCAAGACTTGCACCATACTCGACACTTGTTTCAGATGTTCCTGTTACATACGAATATCTTGATTCGTATGTAACTCCGACAGGACCGGGGTCGAATAACTTTCGTATTGGCCATAATCACCAAGTGGTCCAATGCTATCGAGATCGAAATAGACTTCAAAACTCTTCGACTGTGTCCGAGAAATAATGTCATTCACTTGAATCTGTCCACCAATGTATCAATAATATTACGTGCGTGTTCTCGAACCGTTTCACCTCGCAACCCTTCGTAGCCTTCCTCATCAAGAAAAAAGGCGAGCGCGTCCAAAAAACAATGTAAGTTCATCGGCTGTGTGCCTGATTGAGTATCATTTATGCCAACGGTGATCTCGGCATCAGACAACGGGAGCTTAAATACTAAGCAGGAGTTCGACTCACCTGAAAAAAAATCAGCTTCCTCTTGCGTCATTCCAGGAAAGAATTTTTTTATTTTACTTAGCCTTATCTTTCCCTCATCGATAAAACCGTCTCCTGACAAGAAAATGAAATTTGGCCTGTTGTCTGCTGGATCTAATAGCCTTCCATAAAAGGTATATACCTGTATCATCATCCTAGAAAAATTTTCAACTTCTTCGCTTTCTATCGATCCACTTGGATAAATAGGCCTTATACGCTGCTCGGACGCACGATAATCTTCGGCCACCGCAGAAATCAACTGTAGGAGCAATAGTGAAATTACTCCGAATACTAAAACGACGCTCTTTTTCAATAGTTTTCTCTTTGATTCATGAGTTGCTCAACCCTTATAATTCCCACCAACCGTCTTCATCCCGCACCTTCGGAAAAACCGATCCACATCCTGCACCTCAACCCCATTCGTCACATGCACCATCAGATGTTCGCAGTTCCGCTCCTTGGCCCACTGGCGCACCGCCTGAACCAGGCGCAGGGCGACCTTGCCACCCAGTAAAGTGCCGGAAAGCTTCTGC
>NZ_JAILWL010000168.1 GCF_025698965.1 Roseibium sp. | reverse complement strand
CAAGTCAAAACGGTTCGAACGACCCTGCCTCAGGCGATGGACAAGGTCAGACCTTTGGTGGCGATACACCCCGCGAGCAGAATGACAGATCCGGAAATAGACAGAGAGATGACGCGGTTTTCGTTTCTGAAACTTCAAAAGGACAGGGTGATGGCGTCTCTGAATTCGACCTTTCTGATGGTATCTATCTTTAGTCTGTCTGCCATCGCAGCAACACCCTCATGGTCCGAGATGCAGAATGTCTGCGAACGGGAGATGGTGGCGGCAGCTCAGAAATACCAAGTCCCGCTCGGTGTTCTTTATGCGGTTGGTCTGACCGAAACGGGGCGGAGAAATTCACTTTATCCGTATGCGCTCAATATTGAGGGAAAGTCGGTGTTTCCACCCAGCCGGTCGGCTGCAAAACGTGACGTGGTCAAGGCGCGAAACCGAGGCAAGAAACTTATCGACATTGGCTGCATGCAGATCAATCACTACTACCATGGCGATCAGTTCCGTTCTGTCGATCATATGCTCGAACCTCGCGCCAACGTCCAATACGCTGCAAGATTTTTAAAGGACCTTCGAAAGAAACAGGGGTCTTGGACAATGGCAGTGGCTCGGTATCATGCCGGACCCAACAACAATCCTGCACAAAAGCGTTACGTTTGTACTGTGATCCGCAATATGGTTGCGTCCGGTTTCGGGAACTGGACCATAAAATCCAAGAAATTTTGTGGCGTGTGACACAAGTCTATTGATCGACCCCATAAGCGACGATCCGTTTTGCCTTACAATTAAAAATTTAGACAATTAAGTATTTGAATAGAAACAATTATTGTTTGGAAAGAACAGCTTCGCACAAGTTAGCCCGGTTTTACTGTCGCCAGTTGATTTGGATACAGGAGACCGGTCATGGGCCTTTTCGGAGTGATGCGTAGCGGCGTATCTGGAATGAATGCGCAATCCAGTAAGCTGGGTACTGTTGCGGAAAACGTGATGAACTCGAGCACGACCGGTTACAAGAGAGCCGAGTCCGCGTTCTCCTCGCTTGTGGTTTCACAAGGTGCCGGGTCCTTCAATTCAGGAGGCGTGGAAGCGCACACGCAATACCAGGTCACCAAGCAGGGCAATATCAGCTTCACCACGTCAAAGACCGATCTTGCGGTCGACGGCAACGGCTTTTTCGTGGTTGCCAACGAGGCAGGTGAAAGCTATCTGACCCGCGCCGGGCATTTCGTCCCCGATGGTGACGGTTATCTTGTCAACACCGCAGGGTACTACCTGCAAGGCTATCCGGTCACGGATGGTGTGGCCCCGACAACGGTGGCCAACGGCCTGGGCGGTCTCGAGCGGATCAACACCACTCAGAACCAGCTCGAGGCCACACCGACAGACAGCGCGTTCTTGCGGGTTAATGTGAGCGAAGACGCCGCAATCGTACCGGCTGCGGATCTTCCTTCCGCAAACACAGCAACTTCGGCCTTTTCTCACAAAACCTCGATGATTGTTTATGACAATCTGGGCAATGAAGTGAAGCTGGATGTCTATTATTCGAAGGTGACTGAAACCGCGACGGAATCTGACTGGGAAGTTGCGGTCTACAACGCGGCTGATGCAGCTGCGGGAGGTGGTTTTCCATATTCCTCCGGCCCGCTTAACACCCAGACGATCTCATTCGATGTCACGACAGGCGACCTGACTGCAGTCAGCCCAACCAACATTAACATTGCGGTGCCCAATGGCGGCACGTTCGATCTTGATCTTGCCGATTCAACCTATCTGAATGCCGATTTCACCGTGACCAACGTTGACGCGAACGGCAACGCGCCGAGTTCGGTGAAGAATGTAGAATTTGATACCGACGGTACTCTCTACGCCATTTACACAAACGGCGACCGGCGTGCGATTTATCAAATTCCGCTCGCCAATGTTCCCAGTCCGGACAAGCTGGACCCGAAATCGGGCAACGTCTACAGCCCTTCGGTCGATTCAGGTGATGTCCGTGTCGGCTTTGCCGGTGAAGGCGGCATGGGCAACATCAAGGTTGGTGGACTGGAGGATTCAAATGTGGATCTCGGCAACGAACTGACTTCCATGATCGAATCTCAACGCTCTTACACGGCGAATTCGCAAGTATTCAAGGCCGGCTCGGACCTTCTGGAGCAGTTGGTGAACCTTACTCGCTAACGCAGACATTTCTCGAATTGGAAAGTAGTTGTCATGAGTTTGTCTGTAGCGCTGCAGGTCGCGCAATCCGCGCTGGCCGCCCGGCAAACGGAATCTTCGGTCATCGCCCGGAACATTTCCGGCGCTCAGGATCCTGGATATTCCCGAAAGTCAGTCCTGCTGAGCCAGTCTTATACAAACTCCGGTCAAGCCGGAGGGCTTCGGGTTGAGGGGATTGCGCGTGTTACCGACAGCGCGCTCTATTCCTCGCTTCTGCAGACGACATCTGTTGGAACTTCGCAGGAAGCAGTTCTTGCAGGATTGACCCGGCTTTCGGAAACAACCGGCGACACGGAGTTGAAGCTATCGCCGGCCGCCAGGCTGGGTGAGTTGAAGCTGTCGATTCAGACCCTGGCATCTGACCCGAACAATGCCATTCAGGCTCAAGACGTTCTGCAGGCTTCCAAGGATATGGTTCAGACGCTGCAAACAAGCTCGCAACTTGTACAGGACGTTCGGTCAGGCGCCGACGCCGACATGGCGACGTCGGTGAGCGAGATCAACAATCTCCTTGGTCAGTTGGAGGACCTGAATTCGGTTATCGTGAAAGGAACGCAATCCGGCACGGATGTGACGGATGCTCAGGATTCACGTGATCAGGTCTTGCTGAAGCTTTCTGAAGAAATCGGCATCACCACACTCAATAGGAGCAATGGCGATATCGTCGTTTACACAGATAGCGGCGTGACATTGTTTGAGACCACGGCGCGGTCGGTCACATTTGAATCCACAGTGGTCTACGATGCGACCACAGTGGGTAACAATGTTCTGGTCGACGGGGTGCCCGTCGCCGGTCCCGGTGCGGTGATGCCGATCAAATCCGGTCGTCTTCACGGATTGGCCCAACTTCGCGATGAGGTTGCTGTTACCTACCAGAACCAGCTGGATGAAATAGCACGCGGGCTCATTGAAGCGTTCGCCGAAAGCGATCAAAGCGGTGGCGGTGGACCGGACCAGGCCGGACTCTTTACATGGTCCGGGGCTCCGGCGGTTCCCGCAACCGGCACACTGATGCCCGGGCTAGCCGCCGAGATTGTCGTCAACGCGAATGCGAACCCTGACCAGGGTGGAGATCTGGATAGAATTAGGGACGGGGGCATCTCTGATCCGCTTGACCCGAACTACAGCTACAATCCAACAGGTGCCGCGGGATTTGCAGACCGTTTGCAGGAAATGGTATCCGCATTTGATGCTGATGCAACATTCGATGCAGGCGTCGAGCTGGATCCCTCGGATTCGCTTGCCGGATTTGCAGCATCCTCCGTCAGCTGGCTGGAGAGTGGTCGCAAGACCATGACCGGCAATGTTGAGGTGCAGTCGGTTCTCATCGGCAGGACAGCCGAAAACCTGAACAACACAACCGGCGTCAATATCGATGAAGAGATGACGCTTCTGCTTGAAATCGAACGCTCTTATTCGGCCGCTACGCGGTTGATCACAGCGGTTGATTCAATGCTTGAAGACCTTCTGGCCGCAGCGAGGTAACCGCCATGAAAACCACTTTTATTTCAACCGTTTCACTCGCAGATGCGTCGCGCAGGCAAATCATGAGCCAGGCCAGTCTGGTCAACAAGCTCAGCGTGGAACTGTCATCGGGCCGCAAATACGATATTGGTCTCGACCTTGGGGCAAGGACCGGTGAAAGCGTAACCTTGCGTTCGGAATTTCACTTTCTTGACGGAATAGTCGACACCAATGCATTGACCGCTTCCAGGCTGGATGTGAGCCAGGCCGCCATGGGAGACATCCTGTCAGATGCTCAAGACTTCCTGAAGACGCTGGTTGCCCTTCGCGAAAACGAAACCAGCTCAGACATCGTCAAGGCCGATGCCATTGGCAACATGGAGCTCATGACGTCGCGTCTGAACACCCAGTTGAACGGTAGTTATGTGTTCGCCGGAATCAATTCGGATATGGAACCGATTGCGGACTATTCCGATCCGGCATCGGCCAACAAAGTTACCGCGGACGCTGCGTTTCTTGCAGAATTCGGAATTGCCCAGTCCAATCCAGCGGTTTCCGGCATCACACCGGCTGCGATGGATACCTATCTGAACGGTGCCTTCGACACCATGTTCGCGGATCCTGCCTGGGGTACAAACTGGTCGTCTGCCGCCGACAATGTCATGGTCAGCCGTATTTCGGCAAGCGAGACGGTCTCGAGTTCAGTCAGCGCCAATCAACAGGCATTCCGGGATCTGGCACAGGCCTACACGATGATGGCTGACCTTGGGAACGAAAACCTGGACCCCGATACCTACAAGGTCGTGATCGACAAGGCGATCGAAAAGCTGGGGTCCGGAATTGCCGGCGTCACCAGTGAAATGGGCAAACTCGGAAATGTTCAGGAACAGGTCAAGCTGGCAAGCGAGCGGCTGACCATTCAGACGGACATTATCAATCAGCGCATCAACGTTCTTGAGAACATCGATCCGGAAGAAACATCCGTCCGTCTCAACACGGCGCTGACCCAGCTTGAAACCACCTATGCCGTAACCGCCCGAATGCAGGGGCTTAGCATTCTCAACTACATTTGACGAGCATAAGTAGCTGAAATTTAGACCAAAACGGAACCTTTGGAGGGCCCATGTACAACCTGTCTTACGCCGAGGTCATGGATGATCTCTGCATTGATCAAAGGCTTAATGAGCATGAGGCAATGTCGATCGTTATCGACAAGTTGTCCGTGGCAAAGGAGCAGGGAATCCGGTCTCCGGAAGCTGTTGACGCACTGTTTTATACCAGACGTCTGTGGAGCTATTTCCTCGAACATCTGGCCGATGACGATAACGAATTGCCGATCGAAACCCGAGCGAACCTGATCTCCGTTGGCATCTGGGTTTTGAAGGAAGTGGAGTCGCTGCGCCAGTGGGAGCAGGACGATTTCTCCGACATCATTCAGATCAACGCCATTATCCGCGACAGCCTGGACGGTTAACCTATGAAAATCGGTTTGAAAGCAGGCGAGCGCCTGTTCATCAACGGCGCGGTGATCCGGGCTGAGAGGAAAACCAACATCGAGCTTCTGAACGACGCGGTGTTTCTGCTTGAAGCTCATGTCCTGCAGCCCGAAGACGCGACAACGCCCCTTCGCCAACTGTATTTCATCCTTCAGACCATGATCATCGATCCGGTATCAGCACGTGCCGCCAAAGACATGTTCCACCTGGTGCTTGGGTCGATCAAGGGCGCGTTTTCAAATGAAGAAATCCTGCAGCGCCTGGATGATGTGGAAGAGCTTGCGGGCACAGAGCGATGGTTTGAGGCCATGAAGGTCGTCCGGGGGCTTTATCCGATAGAAGCTCGGGTGATGCTTCAGGAAAAAAACGATGAAAAACATGCCGGCAATGCCGGTCCGTCAGTTCCGCAAGTTGCAGCCCGCGACAACTTTCGGGAAAGCCCTCGGCTGGCTGTTGTATAAGGAGAAACGGGATGACAACTGTTGAAAGTGTAAATTCGGCGCAAACTGCAGGCGCCGCTTCAAATGCCCAGCAACAACTGACGGTCGACTACGATACATTCCTTCAATTGATGATGGCGCAGATGCAAAACCAGGATCCGACAGATCCGATGGATGCATCGGAGCAATTGTCACAGCTCGCAAGCTTCAGCCAAGTTGAACAAGCTATCCAGACAAATGCCAAACTGGAAACGATGTTGACCAACATGTCCTTCAGCCAGGTGGACGATCTGATCGGCCGAACCGTGACCGATGTGAACGGGACAACGGGAGTTGTGGAATCAGTCGAGATCTATTCGGACGGAACGATCCTGGGTCTGGACAATGGAAGCGGCATTCTGCTTGGCCCGGGTGTAAAGATATCCTGAGCGGACGAAAACTCATGAATGAAGTGGATGCCCTGGACCTGGTGAGGTCTGCAATCTGGACGATCCTTGTGGGATCTGCTCCAGCAATCGTGCCGGCCATGGTTGTCGGTATCGGAATTGCCCTGATGCAGGCTTTGACCCAGGTTCAGGAAATTACCCTGACTTTTATTCCCAAGATCGTCGCCATACTGGTGATGATCGTTGTTGCCGGCCCCTTTATCGGCGGTCAGATCTATACGCTGACAACGCTGATTTATAATCGGATCGAGACAGGTTTCTAGGTCGATACACGCATGGGCTGTGCTTGAATGCGGTTGTCAGGACATACCTGACCTAGCCTTTCTCGGCGCTTATTACGGCGATTGCGGCTGATCTCATGAGGGGCGCCCCTTAGGCGCTTGTCTGCCGTATGAACGACCGAGTTTCTTCAGCAAAAAGAAGCGCAACAGCATTCCCTACATTTCCTGTCGAAGAAGTTTCCTTGCAGCACTGCACAAAAAGCTTCGCGCAAGCTTGAACAGCGACTTTGCCTCTCAACAGATACGCCACAGAGGGAAGGTATGACTGACACCTCCATTTCTCCGATTGCCAACGGAACACCGGAAAGCCGCCGCGATGTCGGCTTTGCCCTTGGTATTGTAGTCATTCTGGCAGTATTGTTCCTGCCGATTCCGACCTTCCTGATCGATCTTGGACTGGCCATGTCTGTCCTGATCCTGATGGTCGCACTGTGGATCCAGAGACCGCTGGACTTCTCGTCCTTTCCGACAATTCTCCTGATTGCCACGATGCTGCGCTTGTCGCTCAACATTGCGACAACTCGCGTTATCCTCGCCAACGGACATGAAGGCCTCAACGCCGCCGGATATGTCATCAACGGATTTTCCCAATTCGTGATGAGCGGTGACTTTGTCATCGGATTGATCGTTTTTGCGATCCTGATCACGGTGAATTTCATGGTGATTACCAAAGGCGCGACGCGTATCGCCGAGGTTGGCGCCCGCTTCACGCTGGATGCAATTCCCGGCAAGCAGATGGCAATCGACGCGGATCTCTCAGCGGGTTTGATCGACGAAAAGGAAGCACAACGGCGGCGTAAGGAGCTTGAAGAAGAGAGTTCGTTTTTCGGCGCCATGGATGGGGCTTCAAAATTCGTGCGTGGAGATGCGGTTGCCGGCCTGATCATCACCGCTGTCAACGTACTCGGCGGGATTGTCATCGGGGTCACCCGGTACGATATGACAGTGGCCAGCGCGGCCAATGTTTTTACCAAGCTCTCCGTCGGCGATGGTCTGGTTTCTCAGATACCGGCATTGATCGTGTCTCTGGCAGCAGGCCTTCTTGTGTCCAAGGGCGGAACAAGAGGATCAACAGACAAGGCGGTTCTCGGGCAGTTAGGTGGTTACCCACGCGCGTTGTTCGTTGCTGCAATCCTGATGGGCGTCTTTGCGTTGATGCCGGGTTTGCCGATGCTGCCATTCCTGCTTCTTGCATGTCTCATGGGCTTCATTGGATACACAATTCCCAGAAAGCTCGCCGCCAAGAAGAAGGTTGAAGAAGACAAGCGCGCACAGGCACAAGAACAGGCCAGGCTCGAGGAAAAGGACTCGGTGAAAGAGACCTTGAAATCTGCGGAGGTCGAACTGGTCCTGGGCAAGCAATTGTCAGCGGAATTGCTGACCAAACATGGAGAACTTTCAAGGCGTGTTGCCAAGATGCGTCGGAAGTTTGCGGAGCAATTCGGTTTTGTCGTGCCCGATATTCGCGTGACCGACAGTCTCACGCTCGGCCCAAAGAGTTATCAGATCAAAATTCACGGAACCATAGTTGCCTCTCAGCAATTGAAGGTTGGTGAACTCCTGGTCATCCCGACGAATGACGATACGCTTCCGGTGCCCGCGGATGCGACCCAGGAACCCGCATTCGGAATGCCTGCCTTTTGGGTTGCGCCTGCCTACAAGGACGAGTTGAAGCGGCAGGGACTTTCACCGGCTGAAAACATAACGGTCATCCTGACGCATCTGAGTGAAGTGATCCGCAACAACCTTCCGCAACTTCTGTCGTACAAGGATATGCGTGTTCTGTTTAATCGGCTTGATACCGAATACCAGAAGCTGCTGGACGACATCTGCCCGGCACATACCTCATTCTCCGGTTTGCAGGCAGTGCTCAAACTCCTGCTGGCGGAGCGGGTATCCATTCGCAATCTTAATCTCATTCTGGAAGCGATTGCCGAGATCGTGCCGCATGTACGTCGTTCCGAGCAAGTTGTCGAACATGTCCGAATGCGTATTGCCCAGCAGATATGCGGCGACCTTGCAGAAGGCGGGCCGCTGAAAGTGCTGCGTCTCGGAAACCGTTGGGACCTTGCCTTCCACAATGCGCTGAAGAGGGATGCCAAAGGTGAAGTCACCGAGTTCGACATCGAGCCGCAGCTTGTTGAAGATTTTGGCTCTCAGATGTCCGAGGCGGTCAAGAAACACATGAAGGAAGGAAGCCGGTTTGCAGTCGTGGCTGCACCTGACGCACGACCGTATGTCCGAATGATTGTCGAACGCATGTTCCCGACCTTGCCAGTGCTGTCTCATCTGGAAATAGCGCGCGGTGTGGATGTCGCGGCGCTTGGGAGTGTTTCGTGATATCCGGCGGACTGTTTTTCGGCAGTTTCGGGGCTTCGGCGCTTTTGTCTGTCTTTCTGCTTTTTTGCCGGATTGGTGCCTGTCTGATGATAATTCCGGGGTTCGGCAGCAATCGAATTCCAATGCGTGTCAGATTGTTCATAGCGTTGTCCGTTTCGCTCGCGCTTGCGCCGTTGCTGGCTGGCGACGTCCAAAATTCCTTGCCGGATGAAACATTGGGGACTGTGGCGCGCTTTATCGGGGCGGAACTCCTGACCGGTGCATTTATCGGTTTTCTTGGAAGAGCCTTTCTTGCAGCACTGGAAACACTGACGACGCTGGTTTCCATGGCAATCGGCATGTCCAATATGCCCGGGATGCCGATCGACGGCACGGACACCTTGCCGCCGGTTGCCAGCCTGTTCACGGTTACCGCGACAGCAATGGTGTTCATTACCAACCAGCACTGGGAAATTCTTCGTGGTCTGGTCGCTTCATATGAAGCCATTCCAACCGGGCAACCGCTGGCTGCCGTTACCAGCCTGGAACAGTTCGCCGGCCAGATGGGTGAAACGTTCATTCTGGCGCTGCGTGTCTGCAGTCCGTTTGTGGTCTACACAATCGTGATCAATCTTGCGGTCGGCCTGGTCAATAAACTCACCCCTCAGATCCCTGTCTATTTCATCTCACTGCCGTTTGTCATCGCAGGCGGTCTATACTTCCTCTATCTCGTCATCGCGGAGGCAATCATGATCTTCCTAGACGGGTATTTCACATGGCTTCAGGTAGGTTAGCTCGATGGCACGCAACAGTCAGGAAATCGAACGTTTGTTTCGAATGCAGAAACAGATCTTTTTGTTTTCCTCGTGGCTTTTACAAAAGCTCGACACCCAAGTTTATCAGCTTAATGAAAAAGAGCGCCGGATTCTGCTTGCGCTTTCCAGTGGCGATCTGGCTCAGCATGATCGTTTCATTGGAAATGCAGCGGAGCGACTTCGCAAGATCATCGAGGAAATGGCGCGGCTGAGCGAAGCCCGAGCCAAAGTGAATTCAGAACATGACCGACAGCGCATGATGCTGAAACTGATGGCCGAACGTCTTTCAAAAATGCGTGGAGAGGAACAGCGGGCCGAGGAGGAACGTGACCTTCTGGACCTTTTGGAACGTCGATACGGTTAAATTCAGGCAGTACGCAAGCCTCCCGCAAGCTGAAGACATTAGAACAGAAAACAGCAAACAAGGTCCGGTTCAAGCTACCCTGCTTGCCTTGCCCTGTCGTCTGCCGGGTCTTGTTTGCATTCAATTCTTCGACCAAGGAACGGACATATGGCAATTTCGCCCCCGTCAGACCTGATCCTGGATGTTGCAAAGGCAGCTAACCCCGCTGGCTTGCAAGAAGCAACCAGCCGATTGCGGTCGATTGCCGCTTCTCCAACGGGGGAGGGGTATGATCTCGCGTTTGCGGGGGCCGTCGAGCAAAGCGGAGAAACCGTCAGCACCTTCAGGTCAACGGGGTCGCGCAATGCAGAAGCGCATAAGTCTCCGGCGGAGAAATTCGAAGCCATGATCCTCACCCAGTTTGTTGAAACAATGTTGCCGCAAGACGCGGAAGCCGCGTTCGGTGAAGGCACTACCGGTGAGATCTGGAAGTCAATGCTGGCAGAACAGGTCGCCTCACAATTGGCGGCAAGTGGCGGTGTTGGCATTGCGGACATCATTTCCGACACGCTCAACCAGGGAGTGAAAGCATAATGGAATCCGGTCAAGAGATCGTGGCAATCGATATCACGCCAAATCCGGAACTTTCCGCACCTCTGGTGGTCGCGGTCCGGCGTGCCATCAAGGTCATTCAGGAGGAAACGCATGCTCTGCGTGCCAACCCGACAACGGACCTGAAGGCATTTGAATACGGAAAAAGTCAGGCACTTCTCGATTTGACACGCGCGCGCGCCATGGTTCCGGCAAACTCGTTTTCCGACGACTTGAAAGAAGACCTGAGTGAATTCAAGGAAGTTCTACAGGAAAATGTCAATTTGCTGAACCTTCACATGAGTGCTGTTTCCGAAGTTGTCGAAATGCTGTCCAGAACATTGATCGACTTTGACTCTGACGGCACCTACCAGGCACCGTTCCCGGAGCCTGCACGATGATGAAAGTTCTGGTCGCCGGCATCTGGATGGCTACCACAATGCTGGCCTCCGGATATGGAACCACGCAATATCTCGCCTCTCAAAAGCGTATTGGGGGAGAAGACGAGCCGTCGTTTGTCGGGCTTGATTATGAAACCGTCAAGCCGGTCAATGTTCCGGTTCTGTTTGAGGGCACGTTGCAGGGGTATGTGGTTGCAAAACTGGTATTCACCGCCGACAGCGACGTGTTGCGCAGGCTTCCGGTTCCACCGCACCCATTCCTGGTCGATGAAGCGTTCAGACGGCTCTATTCGGATGACACGCTGGATTTCAGCAACCTGGAACGATACGACCTGGACGCGCTCACGGAGCATCTCAAGCAGAAGACCAATGCCAGAATTGGACGAAAGGTCGTGCACGATGTTCTGGTCGAAGAGTTCAACTATTTCGATAAAAACGACGTGATCACCCATTAGCGAAGATATCGCTTCAGACTTTTAACTGCCGCCACCCAGGCCCGGCGCTTGTCTCGTGCAAGCGCCGTTTTTTTAGCTTGTCCGGTTTGTAGGAGCTTTATCCGCCTGGACATTGCGTCAATTTAAGTTGCGAACAAATTTCACAACATGAGAGGATTAACACCAGTTTCGAAGCGCCCGCTGCTTCCGGTTCGACAATGAGTTCACAGAGGACCAAAACCATGACGCTGCCTGTCATCGATCTGGACCCGTTGATTTCCGATGCGTCGGGAGGTTTGGAGGAAGTCGCAAGCAAAATTGGAAGAGCAGCCCGCGACATTGGATTCTTCTATGTGAAAAATCACGGGGTTGAGGAACGTCTGATCGAGCGTACGTTCGCTGCAGCCCACGAATTTTTTGGCCTGCCGATTGACGAAAAAATGACGCTGACCAGGGACTTTTTCAGAACCAATCGTGGCTATGTTCCAATGGAGGGAGAGAACCTGGACCCTTCGAAACCTTCTGATCTGAAGGAAGCGTTCAATATCGGTCTGGACCTTCAAC